>NZ_JBEPCJ010000042.1:0-86379 GCF_040299565.1 Spirillospora sp. NPDC000708 | reverse complement strand
TTCTTTTCATCCCACTTTTTCCCCACCCGCCGCGTTTCGCTGTGGGGGCCCGCCCCCCCCCCCCCCGCCCCGGGTCGCGCCACCCCACCACCCCCTTCCGCCAGGTACGAATCTCCCTTGCGTGAGGCGCGAAGATCGGCAACAGGTCACGAGGTCCGGCCGCCTTTCCCACCCGATAAATACCGGGAAGAATGTGACTCGAACGGCCTTGAACGGCCTCGAATGTCGTTCACACAGGGTACTATTTACGTATGCAATCAGTGACGGTCGAGGTTGAGGCCGCGTCCACCATGGAACTGGTGAACGCGCTCTCAACCATCGCCACTGAACTCGCGTCACGCGAAGCTCCCGAATCCGCTGCGGCCTGCCTTGAACTCACCGAAACCCTCGTGGCAGCGTCCGATCTGCAGGAAAGCGTCCTCGCCGGATTCATCGGCCGAGTCGACGCCTGCGGGGAGCAGGCCCGGTGGGGATATCCCTCCACCCAGGCGTGGCTGCGATCGCGGCTGGGCATGCGCGACAGCCGCGCCAAGGAGCGCCTCACCCTCGCCCGGCAGCGTCACCGCCTGCCCCAGGTTTCAGCCGCGCTCGCCTGCGGCGACCTGCCCTACGGCTACGCCGTCACGGTCGCCGACTCGGTCGCGCGCCTCGACGACACCGACTGCGCCGAGGCCGAGACAATACTCCTCGGCTTCGTCGAGCAGGGCTTCTCGGCCGGGAAGGTCGCTGCTTTCGGCCGCCGCATCCGCGACCTCATCGCCGAACGCGACGACACCGAAGACGCCCCCGACGAGGATTCTCGGCGCGGCTACGACAAGTCCTGGCTCACCACTACCCGATCCCTAGACGGCGGCCGCTACGTCAAAGGCTGGCTGAACCCCGAGGACGCCGCCATCTGGGACGGCACCCTGGCTCCGCTGGCCAAGCCGGCCGGACCAGACGACCGCCGCGACCTCTCCGAACGGACGGCGGCGGCACTGTCGAGCGTCCTCTCAGGCGGCCACAAGGCCTCCAAGGTCACCGTCATCTGCGACCTGGAGACGCTCACCGGAGGCAACGCCCCCGCCCGCCTCACCGACGGCACCCCCATCCCCGCCGCCCAAGCCCGCCGCATCGCACTGGCCGCCGGAGTCTCACCCCTCCTACTCGGACGCGGCAACACCCCGCTCTACCTGGGCCACCGGGAACGGTTCGCCTCCGCCGCGCAGCGGCAGGTGCTGGAGACGCTGTACTCCTCATGCGCGGTGCGGGGATGTGAGGTCCCCGGCACACTGTGCGAGGTCGACCACGTCCATGGGTGGGCACTCGGCAACAGCCCCACCGACATCGACCAACTCGCACTCGCCTGCGGATGGCACAACCGCTTCAAACACACCAACCCCGACCAGATCCAGATCACCAAAGATCAGGACGGGCGATACGTCTACCGGCTACTCCCACCAGCCGACGCCAGAAGATCCACAACCGGGACCGGGCCACCAGGCAGCATCGGGCCACCCGATTCGGCCCTCGGCTGGGCCGCATAACGATCATGTCCGACGCCACACCGGCACCCGGCACGCCGATGCAGCGCCGGTAGCTGTTCTACGCCCCTGGGCGCTTCCAGGGGTGGCTCCAGCGCCAGCGCGGGAACGCGGTGTCACGATCCGGGCTCGCACCGAAAGCCATCCAGCGTCCGAAGGCGGGGTCCAGACCGTCACAGCAAGGCGACGCACGCCCTCCGTGGCGCGCGGCGGGCCGTCCGGGGGTAGGCGGACGGCCCGCCGCGCCTCAGCCTCGCGGCGCGGCGGGAGACGGTTGAGGATCGCGCGGGCAGAGTTCACCGCACCGCGCGAGGCAGCGCGGGTGACCAACAGAACGGCCCCGTCCGATTCCTTGCCGTCCCGGACCGGGGTTGGGTGGACGGCCCGCCACGACTCGCCCTGTGGAAGGTGGAGACGAAATCGGGGGTCAGCGGGTCGCGTGGGCGAAGTTCACGGCGTCACGCAGAGCCGCACACGTCACCAGCAGGACGGGCCACGTCCACCACCGCCCGGCCGCATCCGCCAACTCAACGCAATCCCCGCCATTGGAGCCGCTGTGGTTGCTTTTGTGCCACGACAGCCGTGCCAGCTCGATGCAGTTGCCGCCGTTGGAGGTGCTGTAGCTGCTCTTACGCCAATGGACGCTTTGCAGAGACATGGCTCGGTCGTGGCGAGCTTCAACGAGAGGCTGGTTCCCGACGAGCTGTGGGAGTTGTTCCAGCGGGTGGCGCCACCTGCGCCGGCCCGGCCGCAGGGCGGCGGACGACGCCGGGCCGACGACCGCAACGTGCTGGCCGCGATCGTGTTCGTGGCGACCACCGGCCGCACCTGAAGGCAACTCCCGCCGATCTTCGGTGCGTCCTGGCAGACGGTGCACCGCCAATTCACCGAGTGGACCCAGGCGCGGGTATGGGCCAAGATGCACCGCATCATCCTGGACGAACTGGGCGCGGCCGGCGAACTGCGCATGCGCCATCGACTCCGTCGGCGTCCGGGCGGCCTCAGAGCCTCTAACACCGCCGGGGCAGTCCACCTTCTGAACCGGCTCACTCGAGATGCTCACTTAACTGATCGCTTTCGTGGGGCGGTCGCGGTGATCTGCACTCCCGGCCCCGACACCGCCCTGACCGTTCGTAACGCCGTGGGCGGCGGGTGCCGTACGGGCGTCTGGACCGCTGCTGGGTTTCCCTCGGCCAGGCGGCCTGGACGGTTGCCGCCGCGCTCGGCCTGGCCGGCCTCGTCCACGCCTCCCAGCCGGCCTTTTGGGCTTTGAAGATCGCCGGTACGGCTTACCTGCTCTGGCTGGGAGGGCAATCGTTGTGGAGGGCCTGGCGTGGCCAGAGGCATGGTGGGGAGCGGCAGGATGGACGGTCGCGGCTCTCGGCGGGACGGGCACTGCGCCAGGGGCTAATCAACGACCTCGCCAATCCGAAGATGGCGGCGTTCCTTATGAGCCTGCTGCCTCAGTTCGCCCCCGTGGACGGCGGGGCACTGGCCGCGATGCTCTGCCTGCTGACCTTCGTCTGGCTGGCTCTCTACAGCCTGGTTATCGACAAGGCCAAGGACGCGCTCCGGCGTTCGGCAGTTCGCCGTGTTCTTGAAGCTCTTACCGGAAGCGTCTTGGTCGGTTTCGCCGCACGGCTAGCGCTCACCCCTCGCTGATCAGCCTCGGATCGCGGGCAGATCATCCGCGGCCTATCCGCAGGTACAGAGCGTCACGCTGATGACCGTCGAGGTCCGGAGGCGGTACGGCGTTGGCGGTGCGCTACCGCTGCCCGTTGAGCAGTTCGATCTGCATTCAGCCCCAGAACGATTCGATGCCCCGTGATCGGAGTGCGGGCCGGGTGTTCGGTGATGCCGTCGCCCACAATTGGGCGGAGCATACCGACCCTGTCGGCCACCGGCTCGGTATGCTCCGCCGAGGTCATTCCTGGCTCCAGCCTGGCGCCGATGTGGTCTTGGCGGAGCCGGACGTGGAAGGTCTGACCGGAGGCTCACTTGGTTCGGTCGGCTGCAAGAGGCGATTGAGAAACTCCTCGACGGCGATCTCCGCGGTGTTCTGAGCGGCCGCTATGTCGTCGGCCAAGGCGATGACCAACGCCATCTCGTTGCCGGCGGCCAGCAGGATGTGCGCGAACGGTTCGACGAGCTGCGCCGGAACGCGTCCGGCGTCGGCGGCCTCTTGCAGGACGGCTTTGAGCATCCCCAGCCCGTACTGCTCCTCGATGGCGCGCCAGCGACGCCAGCCCAGCACGGTGGGCGCGTCGATCAGCAGGATCCGGCGCACGACCGCGTCGCCCGCGAGCCGGATCCAGGCCAGCTCCGCCGCCTTGAGCAGGCCGTGCGCCTCGGTCGCCCCGCTCGCCCGGGCGGCGGCGAGGGTGGCTTCCCCCACCTTCGCGTGGACCGCCTCCACCACCGCCTCGAACAGGCGGTCCTTGCCCCGGAAGTGGTGGTACAGCGATCCGCGGCTCACCCCGGCGCGCTCGAGGACGGCCTCGATCGAAGTGCCCTCGTAGCCCCGGTCGGCGAACAGCTCCGTGGCCACCTCGATCAGGCGCTGCCGGGTCGCCTGCCCGCGGTCAAGGCGTCGGTCCATGCGTTACCTCCGTTGACAAACCGACAGTCGGTTTATAACTTCTAGACCGACAGTCGGTTTCCTGGGTTGTCGCTGTTCACCCTACGACCACGGAGGCAGCATGTACCTGGCCGGATACGACGATCACCGGCACACCGTGCGCACCCCGTCCGGGACTCTGAGCCATGTGGAGATCGGCACCGGGCCGGCGGCGCTCTTCGTCCACGGAGTCGCCACCAACGCCTATATCTGGCACGACCTGATTCCCCTGCTCGCCGACACACGGCGCTGCATCGCCATCGACCTTCCGCTGCACGGCCAGAGCCCGGCAGCACCCGAACACCCGCTCACCGTCGGCGCGTTCGCCGACACCCTCACGGACGTCTGCGCGCACCTGTCCCTCGACCAAGTGGACCTCGTCGGCCATGACACCGGTGGCGCGATCGCCCAGGTGTTCGCCGCCCGCCACCCCGAACTGATCCGCACGCTGACGCTGACCAACTGCGAGACACAGGACAACATCCCGCCGGCCGCCATGGCGGCCACCGTCGAGGCGGCCCGCGCCGGCCGACTCGCCGCCGCGGCCCCGGACCTCGTCGCCGACCCCGCCGCCGCCCGCGCGATCTTCAGCACCGGCTACCAGGACCAGCGGTATCTGACCCCAGAGCTGGTCGATGCGTTCCTCCAGCCGGTCATGGGAACCCCGGCGGCCGCCGCGCGTTTCCAGGAACTGGTCGCCCGGCTCGGCCCGGACGACCTGCTCGCCGCCGAGCCGGCCCTGCGGGCACTGCGCGCCCCCACCTTGATCGCCTGGGCGACCGACGACGAGTTCTTCGACATGAAGTGGGCGCGCTGGCTGCACGACGCCATCCCGGGTGCCCGCGACGTCGTCGAGATCACCGGCGGAAAGCTCTTCTTCCCGCACGAACGCGCAGCCGAACTCGCGCCGCACATCCGTTGCCACTGGACCGCCGCCGACCACGCATGATCGACGGCGGCGGCGCTCCGGAAGCCGCAGTTCTGCCGGTGCTGGGGAGTGCGGCCGGTCAGCGGGGGTGCGGGCAAGGTCGTCTTCGCGGTGCTCGACCCGTCCCGAGCGAGGGATTCGTCATGTCGGCGACGGCTGCGGGAAATCGGACGATCATCTGGGCTTCGGCGGGGCGGCCGAGCATGCAGGGGTTTTTCCCTTCTCGGTGAGGATGCCCATGTGCCTTGATGGACGATGCGAGCGGCACGCTGCTGTGCTGCCGGCCGACGACGGCGCGCACACCCTGGACCGGCGGCGGCTGCTGATGGCGGCGGCGACGGGAGCGGCGCTGACCCTTGTCCCCGTCTCCTTCCCCCAGGCGCGGGCTGCGGCGGCGCCTCCCGGAGGGGAGGTCAGCCGTACCGTCACCGGGCACCTGGAGACCGGCGCCGCCGACTTCGTGTACCTGCCCGTCGAGGTGCCGAAGGGCGTGCAGAAGATCGCGGTCGAGTACTCCTACGACAGGCCGGCCGTTCCGGCGGGCACGCCCGGCAACTCGTGCGACATCGGCATCTTCGACCAGCGCGGTACGAAGCTGGGCGGGAAGGGCTTCCGCGGCTGGTCCGGGGGCTTCCGGACCTCGTTCGAGATCAGCGCCGCGGAGGCCACGCCCGGTTACCTTCCCGGCCCGATCGGGGCCGGGACCTGGAACGTCGTCCTCGGCCCGTACCAGGTCGCGCCGCAGGGCATGGACTACCAGGTCAAGATCACGCTGACGTACGGCAGGGACGGCGCGCCGTTCGCGCCGAAGTACCCGCCCGCGAGGGCGAAGGGGCGCGGGCGGGCCTGGTACCGGGGCGACGGGCACCTGCACACCGTCCACTCCGACGGCCGGCGGCTCCCGTCCGAGGTGGCGGCCGGGGCGCGGGCGGCCGGGCTCGACTTCATGGTGTCCACCGACCACAACACCTCCTCGTCCCACGGCGCCTGGGGCGAGTTCGCCGGGGACGACCTGCTCATCATCACCGGCGAGGAGGTCACCACCCGCAACGGCCACTGGCTGGCGCTCGGCCTGCCCGCCGGGGAGTGGATCGACTGGCGCTACCGCGCCCGGGACGACGGCTTCGCCCGGTTCGCCCGGCAGGTGCGCCGTTCCGGCGGCGCCGTCGTGCCCGCCCACCCGTACTGCCCCTACGTCGCCTGCCAGTGGAAGTTCGGCTACGACGAGGCCGACGCGGTCGAGGTGTGGAACGGTCCGTGGACGTATGACGACGAGTCCGCGGTCGACACCTGGGACGCCAGGCTCGGTGAGGCGGTGCGCGCGGGCAAGGGCTGGCTGCCCGCGATGGGCAACAGCGACGCGCACAGCGAACCGCAGGTCATCGGCCTGCCGCACACCGTCGTGCGCGCCGACGAGCTGAGCACCGGCGCCGTCCTGGACGGGATCCGCGCCGGGCGCAGCTGGATCGCCGAGTCATCGGCGGTGGACCTGGCGTTCACCGCGACCGCCGGAGGGCGGGAGGCGGGCATCGCGGACACGCTCACCGCGAAGGCCGACGCCCCTGTCGACGTGCGGCTGGAGGTGTCCGGGGTGCCGAACGGCACCGTCCGGTTCATCACCGACGAGGGCCAGATGCACCAGGAGTCGCTTCCGGCCTCCGGGAAGGGCACCGTGGTGTGGCGGACGACGACGTCGCTCGCGGCGTACGTGCGGGCGGAGGTCCGCCACCCGATGGCGGACGGCAGTCCCGGCAAGGGCAACACGATGGGGCCGGCCCTGGTGTGGGGTCCGATGGCCGCGCTCACCAACCCGATCTTCCTCAAGCGCGCCTGACGGCACCGGGGGTTCCGGACGGCCGGAACCCCCGGGCCGCGGTCACTTGATGAGCGGGTCGCGGGGCAGGCGGAGGATCCGCTCGGCGATCTGGTTGCGGGTGATCTCGGACGTGCCGCCCGCGATGGACATGCCGCGCGAGCCGAGCCGCATCCGTCCGGCGACCATGCCGAGGCCCTCGGAGAACACCAGGTCGGGCCCGGCGAACGCGGACAGCAGCGCGGCGGCGGCGTGGCCGTGCTCGGCGAGGACGAGCTTGGTGATGTTGCCCTCGGGGCCGGGCTCGCCGCCCGCGACGGCGCGCTCGGCGCTGCGCAGGTTGAGCAGGCGCAGCGCCTGCGCCTCGGCCTCGTGGGCGCCGACGCGCTCGGCGCCGGCCGGGACGCGGTCCGGGTGCTCGGTGCACAGTTTCACCAGGTCGGGCAGCTGGTAGGAGCCGCCGACACCGCCGCCGATGCTGACGCGCTCGTTGCCGAGCGTGGCGCGCGCGACCGTCCAGCCCTGGTTGGGGGTGCCGACGACGTCGGAGTCGGGCACGAAGACGTCGGAGAGGAACACCTCGTTGAACTCCGAGTCGCCGGTGATCTGGCGGAGCGGGCGGACCTCGACGCCAGGGTGCTCCATGTCGATCACCATCATGGTGACGCCGGCGTGCTTGGGGGCGTCGGGGTCGGTGCGGACGGTCGCGAAGCCCCAGCGGCAGTAGTGGGCGCCGCTCGTCCACACCTTCTGGCCGTTGACGATCCAGCCGCCGTCGGTCTTCACGGCGCGGGTCCGCACCGACGCGGCGTCCGACCCGGCCTCGGGCTCGCTGAACAGCTGGCACCAGATCTCCTCGCCGAGCAGCGCGGGCCGCACCCAGCGGTCGATCTGCTCCGGGGAGCCGTGCTGGATGATGGTGAGGATGTTCCAGCTGGTGATGCCGTACTGCGGGCGCTTCACGCCGGCGGCCTTGAACTCCTCGTCGATGACGAGCTGGAGCCCGGCCGGGGCCTCCAGACCCCACGGCTTCGGCCAGTGCGGCTGGACGTAGCCGGTCTCGATCAGCCGGCGGCGCTGCTCGTCGCGGGGCAGCGCGGCGATCTCGCGGGCCAGCCCGCGGACCTCGGCGCGCTTGGCCTCCGCCTCCGGCGGCAGGTCGAGGGTGGTGGCGCGGACGACGCCGGCGGCGAGCAGCCGGGTGACGTCGCGGGCGGCGGCCTCCGGGTCGACGACGGCCTCGATGGCGGCGGCGCGGCGCATCAGCAGGTGCGCGTCGTGCTCCCAGGTGAAGCCGATGCCGCCGTGCACCTGGATGTTCAGCCCGGAGTCGTCGAGGAACGCCGGGACGGCGAGCGTCGCGGCGATCGCGGCGGCCAGCTCGAACTGGTCGGACGGCCCGGACGCGGCGCGCGCCGCGTCCCACACGGCGGCGGTGCCCAGCTCGGCGGCCACCAGCATGTTCGCGCAGTGGTGCTTCACGGCTTGGAACGTGCCGATCGTGCGGCCGAACTGCTGCCGGACCTTCGCGTACTCGGTGGCCGACTCGACGCACTCCAGCGCGCCGCCGACGGCCTCGGCGGAGTAGAGGGCGCGGGCGATCGCGGTGGCGTGGGCGGCGGCGCCCCCGACGACCTCCACGGACGCCCCGTCGAGCCGGACGCGGGCGGCGCGGCGGGACGGGTCGAGGTTCGCGGGCACCTCGACCGTCACGCCTTCCGCGTCCGGCCGGACGATCACCACGTCGTCGCCGGCGGTCAGCAGCAGCAAGCCGGCGAGGCCGCCGCCGAGCACCACGGCCTCGCCGGACGCGGTGCCGCCGTCCACGGTCACCGAGCCGTCCAGGCCGAGGGCGGCCGGGACCTCGCCGGACGCGAGGTCCGGCAGCAGCCGCGCGCGCTGCTCGTCGCTCCCGCGCGCGGCGATCACCGCCGACGCGGCCATGGTCGGGACGAGCGGCCCCGGGGCGACGGCGCGGCCGATCTCCTCCGCGACGACCACGAGCTCCGGGAGCCCGTACCCGCCGCCGCCGTGCTCCTCCGGCAGGTGCAGGCCGAGGAGCCCGAGACCGGCGAACTCCTTCCAGAACGCCGGGAGCGTCTCCTCGCCGGCCTCCAGCAGCGCGCGGTTCGCGGCGCGCGCGTCATGGTCGCGCAGGAAAGCGCGCGCCGTCCGCGCCAGTTCGCGATGCTCCTCGCCGATGGCGATCGCCATGGATCCTCCCAGGGTGTTCCGCGCCGGCGGCGCATGTCGGGTGGTGTGCCGCTCAGCTAATAATTGCTCGCTTACACCCCGTCCTGTCCACCGGCCCCCCGCGGACGCTCCTGGAGCACCCACGCGTTGCCGTCCGGGTCGGCGAAGAACGCCATGGTGCTCCACGGCTCCGTCCCCGGCCCCTTGACCTGCACGCCGTTGTCGAAGTGCACGACGTCGCCGACCGGCACGCCCCGTCCGGCCAGCTCCTTGTGCGCCGCGACGACGTCGGAGACGACCAGGGTCAGCCCGCTGAGGCTCCCCGGCGCGCCACCGGTGACCAGGTGGATCGAGCACCCGGAACCGGGCGGGGTGAGCTGGACGATCCGCATCCCGCCGGGGACGGTCCGGTCGAGGTCGACCGCGAAACCGACCTGCTCGCCGTAGAACGCCTTGGCCCGGTCCACGTCGGAGACGGGCACCGGCACGACTTCCAGTTTCCATTCCATGACGGTGATGACGTACGGCGGCGCCGGAAATCATCGCCCCCTCCGGTTCAGTCCGCGGCGGACTCGTCCTCCGGCGGGAGCACGTACGCCGCCGGGACCACGATCGCGAGCATCGCCAGCGGGATGAGCACCGCCCCGGCCCCTTCTCCGTTGGACGTGAACCCGGTGGCCACCGCACCGGCCAGGAAGGACGCGAGGACGAGCGCCTGCAGGACATGTCCGAGGCGGCTCTGGCGCCGCAGCCGGGCGCCATGCAGGCGGGCGCTCAGATCGACGACGAGCGACGTCATGGTGCCCGTGATGAAGACGGTCGTCACGCCGGACACCCCCAGCCGCGTCACCGCCCCGGCCTGGAGGCCCATCGCCACGCCGGCGAGCGCGATGAAGCCGAACCTCGGCGCGCCGTGCGCCGGTCCGCCGAGCGCCGCCCACCAGCCGAACCACGCGGCCAGCGGCACCAGCTCGATCGCCAGGCAGGACGCGAGGAGCCGCCGCCCGGACGGCAGGAGCCCGCTCGCGAACGCGCCGAGGACGAAGGCGCCGAGCGCGCAGAGCGACCGCAGCGCGGCGCCGGCCTTGCCGGTGGCGATGCCGATGCCGAGCAGCGCGGTGTTCCCCGTCATGTTCCCGGTGAAGACGTGCCCGAGCCCGAGGTAGCTCACGACGTCGGTGGCGGCGGCGACCACGGCCAGGCCGGGGAGGATGACGGCCCGCCTAGGCGTGGGAAATGCCATGCAGCCGCACTACCCGGGCGCCGCCGCGCCATTCGAAGGCGGGCGCGCGCGGCGGAAGGGCTGGTCGGGCGGCCGGTCGGGGCGGACGGTCAGTCGTCCTGTCCCCCGCGGCCCGCCTTCCCGCCGGAGCCGTCGCCGTCGTTTTCGCCTTCCGGCGGCCGCTCGCGCTCGTCGCCCCCCACGCGCTCGTCCTCCCCGGCGCGCTCGTCGCCCCCGGCGCGCTCGTCGTCTCCGGCGGGCCGGTCAGGCCGGTCGTCTCCGGGGGGCTTGTCGCCTCCGGGCGGTTCGGTGGCGGCGGCGACGTCGGGAGGCAGTTCCTCGGGCGGGTCACGCAGGGCGGGCCAGGCCCGGTACACGACCGCCGCGACCGGCACCGCGACGGCCGCGCCGGGGATGCCGCCGACGATCCCGCCGACGCTGATCGCCAGGATGATGGCGAGCGGGTGGAGCCGGACGAGCCGTCCGACCAGCAGCGGCTGCAGCAGGTGGCTCTCGGCCTGGTGCTCGATGATCAGCACGCCGAGGAAGATCAGCGCGATGAGGCCGCCCTTGGCGGCGAACGCGACGGCGACCGCGAGCGCGCCGCCGACCAGGATCCCGACGATCGGGATGAAGCTCCCCAGGAAGATCACCACGGCGAGCGGCGCGACCAGCGGGACGCCGAGGACGGCCAGCACGACCGCCAGCACGACGGCGTGGATCGCGGCGACCATGACGGTGCCGTGCACGTACTGCGACAGCGTCTCCCAGGCGGCGCGGCCGGCCCGGTCGATGCGGGGGCGGTAGCGGCCGGTCCCGCCGATCGTCCAGTCCCAGATCCGGGCGCCGTCCTTGAGCAGGAAGAACGTGATGAACAGCATCAGCACGAGGGCGGCGAGCACCTCGAGGGTGACCGCGCCCGCCTGCACCGCGGTGTTCGCGAGCTTGCCGCGCCGCTTCTCCAGGTAGTTGATGCCCTGGTCGATGGAGTTCTGGATCTGGGAGTGCTTGACGTGCAGCGGGCCGGTCTCCAGCCAGTGCTGCAGGGAGCGGGCGGTGGCCTGCACCTCGGTGGCGAGCTTGGGGAACTCCTGGTTCGCCTGGATCCCGACGAACGTGCCGATCCCGCCGAGCACCGCGAGGGCGATCAGCATGGTGATCCAGGTGGCGGCGAGGGACGGCAGCCCGGCCCGTTCGAGGCGGGCGGTGAGCGGGCGCAGCAGCGCGCACAGGAACAGCGCGATCGCGCACGGCAGGAAGACGATCTTCAGCGTGCCGATGATCCACACCAGGCCGTAGCCGACCGCGCCGATGGCGATCAGCCGCCAGGACCACGCCGCGGCCGCTCTGAGCAGGGGCGGTGCCGGCGGCGATGCCGACGCCGCGGACCTGCGGTGTCGTTCGTCGTTCATCCGCGCCCCTCCGCCGGGACGCCGGTCTTCTCCCCCACTCCGGAAACTCTATGCGTCCGGCGCGGCTCAGATGCCGCGCCGGAAGCCCCGGATCGCGAGCGCGGCCGCGGCGGCGCCGACGGCCGTGCTGACCGCGAGGGCGGTGACCGCGTCGGCGAGCGCCGGGCCGCCGAGCGCGAGGGCGCGCGCCGCCCGGATCCCGTAGGTGGCGGGGTTGGCGGCGACGACCGCGCGCAGCCAGCCCGGCAGCGCGCTCGCCGGGACGAACGCCTCGGAGGCGAAGATCAGCGGGAACGTCGCCAGGCCCGCGACGCTCTGCACCAGCTCGGTGTTGCGGATCCAGCAGGCGATGGCGATGAAGATCCAGCCGAGGCAGCAGCCGACGGCGAGCGCGAGCGCCGCCGCGCCGAGCGCGCCGAGCGGCCCGCCGGCCGGGCGGAACCCCAGCAGCGCCGCCGCGAGGACGAGCAGCAGCAGTTGCTGGAGCGCGCAGCGGACGGTGTCGGCGGCGCTGCGCGCGAGCAGCACCGCCCCGGGCCAGATCGGCATCGACCGGAACCGGGCGATGATCCCGTTGCGCATCTCCTGGGTGAGCCCGACCGCGGTGTTCAGCGCCGCCTGCATCGCCGACGTCACCATGATCGCCGGGACGAGGAAGTCGACGTAGCGGACGCCGGGCGGGAAGCCGGGCGCCCGCGCGACGCTGCCGAACAGCTGGCTGAACGTGCCGAGCATCAGCAGCGGCCCCAGCATGCTCGCGACGACGAGCCGGGGGTCGAGGACGAGCGCGCGCAGCGACCGCCCGGTGAGGACCCGCAGCTGCGTCCAGATCCCGGCGTCCTGCGGGGGCGCCGTGCGGGCGGTGTCCCGGGCGGGCGCGCCGACCGTCACGACGCGTCCCCCGCCGCCGCGTCCCCCGCCGCCGTGTCCCCCGCCGCCGTGTCCCCCGCCGCCGTGTCCCCCGCCGCCGTGTCCCCCGCCGCCGCGTCCGTGCGGCGGGGGCCGGTCAGCGACAGGTACACGTCGTCGAGGGTCGGCGCCGTCACGGCCAGCTCGTAGTCGCCCGCGACCTCGGCGTCCAGCGTCCGCGCGACGACCGCGAGATCGCGGGGGCCCGCCAGCGGGACGGCGAGGACGTCGCGGCGAGGGTCGTACTCGGGGCCGAGCCCCTCCAGTCGGAGCGCGCGGGCGGCGGCCCGCGCGGCGTCCCGCCCGGAGAACCGCGCGGTGGCGGTGCGCCCGCCGACGCGGGCCTTCAGGTCGGCGGGCGCGCCGGCCGCGACGACCCGGCCGTCGGCGAGCACGGTGATGGTGTCGGCGAGCCGGTCCGCCTCGTCGAGGTACTGGGTGGTGAGCACGACGGTCGTCCCGTCCCGGACGAGGTCCTCGACGATCGCCCAGGTCGCGAGGCGGGCGGCCGGGTCCAGGCCGGTGGTGGGCTCGTCGAGGAACAGCACCTCGGGGCGGCCCGTCAGGCTGGCCGCGAGGTCGAGGCGGCGCCGCATCCCGCCGGAGTAGCCGCGCACCGGCCGGTCGGCCGCGCCGGTCAGGTCGAACGTCTCCAGCAGCTCGGCGGCGCGGCGGAGCGCGGCGCGCCGCCCCGTCCCGCGCAGCCGCGCGACCAGCACCAGGTTGTCGCGGCCGGAGATCTGCTCGTCGACGGCCGCGAACTGCCCGGTCAGCGCGATCCTGCGGCGCACCTCGCGGGGCTGCCGGACGACGTCGTACCCGGCGACGCGGGCGGTCCCGGCGGCCGGCCGGCACAGCGTGGCGAGCACGTTGACCAGCGTGGTCTTCCCGGCGCCGTTGTGGCCGAGCAGCCCGAGCACCGAGCCGGGCCGCGCGGCGACCGTCACCCCGTCCAGCGCCTGGACCGGCCCGAACCACTTGCTGACGCCCGCGGCCTCGATCGCGTGATCCGCCGCACGGTCGGACACCGGGTCAGCCCGCGTTCCGGGCCGGGGCGACCAGCCGCTTCATCAGCGCCGCGACGATCCGGTCGTACCAGCGGGTGAAGGCCCACGCGCCGACCGCCCCGGCGGCGACCGCGGCCGCCGCCCCCACCGGCCGGCCGACCGGGACGGGCGCGCCCGCGACGGCGCCGGGCAGCGCGGCGGCGAGCAGCAGCAGGTTCCGGACGATCATCGCCTGACCCATCACCGAGCCCTTCGACCCGAAGCAGCGGCATTCGGCGAAGACGCCGCCGCGGACGGCGCGCACCACGATGCCGATGAACAGGACGAGCAGGGCGGACGCCAGCGCGAACCCGGCGCGGGCCGCGGCCGGCAGCGCCAGCAGCACGACCGCGGTCCCCTCGCCCGCGACGACCAGCGCGCCCGCCGGGACCGCGACCCGCTCCGGCAGGATCGCGAGTTGCCGGATCGACCCGGTGAACCCGCGGAACCGCGACGCGCTGCGCGCCTTCCCGACGAACGCGGCGGCGAACACGGTGAGGATCAGCGCCCGGCAGGCGAGCAGGAGCAGGTCCGTCATCGGTCCGCCTGCGCGCTGCCGGGCGCCGCGACCACCATCGTCTTGGCGAACGCCAGCACCTCGGCGCGCTCGCCGACCGGCGCCCCGCCGGCCTCCACCCAGGCGTGGGCGCGGAACGGCTCCAGCCGGACGCCCGTGCACCAGTCCGGCCACGTCCCGCTCGCGCGGCACAGCAGCACCGTCGCGAGGGACCGCTGCAGGCAGCCCTGCCCGGCGCATTGGACGCTCACCGTCACCACCGCCTGCCGCGCCGCGAGCGCTTCCTCCCCCGACGCGGGACGCGCGCCCCGCCGTAGGAAGGCGAGGACGCGGCGCAGTCGGCGCGGCGGCAGCGCCGCGATCAGCCGGGCGGCGCCCACCGCGGCGCGGGCCCCGGCCCGCCGCCGCCGCGTCAGCGGGACGGACGGCTCCAGCGCGACCGGCATCGTCACGGCGCCATCACCTCGGCGTCGCGGAGCGTCCGGACGAACGCGGCGACGTCGGCGGTGACCCGCTCCGCCGCGTCCGGGTGCCGGGCCCGCAGCTCGCGGACGGCGTCGTCGACGGTCCCGCCGTCCAGCAGCAGCCGGATCACGGTGGTGCCGGTCGCGTTCAGCGCCCAGTAGCGGCCGGTGCGCTCGTCCAGCAGTACCGTGCCGTGCTCGGTCTCGGTCATCGTCACGTGGGGCGACAGCGACGCCCCGGGAGTCACGGGCATCTCGGGCCTCCGGTTGATGGGTGCGGGACGCGGTCGCGCTCGACGGCGCGCAGCCACGTCTCGCAGGCGAACGTGCTGATCAGCGGCATCAGGGTCAGGGACGAGGGCGGCGGCGCCTCCAGCACGGCGCGCAGCGCGGCGGGGTCGACGAGCCCGAGCCGCGCGAGGCGCATGTCGTCGCCGCACAGGCCGAGGAGGTCGGCGCGGTGCCGTCGCAGGCTGTCGTAGGCGTCCGCGCTGTACTCGGATTTCGTCGCCCGCCCGAGGATCCGGGCCGGGACGGTGCCGGCCATCGCGGCGGAAAGGGCGGGCTTGTAGCGGTCGGGCATCGTCGTGTCCCGCAGGCGGACGGCGAGCGCGGCCTCGATCACCCGGTCGTCGACGAACGGCGCGTGCCAGGCCACGCCCTCCCGGGAGGTGAGCCGGTCGACGCGGCGGATCGTGTCGCCGCAGAGCCGGGCGTCCTGCAGGGCGGCGTGCTGCCCGCGCAGCGGCGCGAGCGGTTCGACGCCGGACGCGCCGACCCGCCGGAACAGGGTCCGCGCCGCGCCGGCGGCGTCGGCGGTCGCCCAGGGCGGCAGCCGGTAGGCGATCCCCCAGCCGAACGCGGGCGCGCCGCCGACCTCGCGGACCGGGTCGGTGAGCGTGTCCGCCGACGCGGCGAGCCATCCGCCGAACGTGTCGCGGTTCAGCAGCGCCCGCACCGAGGGCAGCAGCCGCCACCGGTACATCGCCCGGTACGCGCGCAGGTGCCGGACGGCGCCGCCGCCCCGCGTCCGTGCGAGCGTGTGCAGGTTGAGCGGGTTGCCGAGGAACAGCTCGTCGCCGCCGTGCCCGGTCAGGTGGGAGGCGGAGCCGGCGGCGGCGACGCGGCGGGCCTGGTGGACGAGCCGGGCCCGGGTCCGGATCCAGGCGAAGGGCCCCTCGACGTCCGGGTCCGGGCCGGGTTCGGCGATCCCGTCGAACCAGGTGGGGGCGGTGTCGCGGGCCAGCACCAGGTGCTCGGCGGACGGCAGGTCCTCGGCGGCGAGCCGCGCCCAGTGCCGGTCCTCGTCGGCGCGGTCGGCGGCCTCCCAGCGGGTCGTGACGAGCCGGTCCGCCTCGCCTGCGGCGAGGAAGCACAGGCTGGTGGAGTCCATCCCGCCGGACAGGTCCGCGCTGATCGTCTTGACGCCCCGCGCGCGCACGGCGACCGCGTCGCGCAGCGCCCGCCTGACGCGGCGCGCACCGTCGGCGAGCGGCAGGTGCGGCTCCGGCGGCGTCCACCACCGGACCGGGCGGCCCCGGCCGTCGGGGCCGATCTCGAGGTAGCAGCCGGCGGGGACGGCCTCGATGCCCGTCCACAGCGGCGTCTCGCCGATCGGCCACGGCGGCCACGGCGCGACGAGCCTGGCCGCGAGCAGCTCCTCGTCCACCCGGTGGTCGCCCGGCAGGGACATCGGCGCGGCCGCGGCGACGGTCACCCCACCGAGCGAGGTGTGGAACACCTGCCGCGCGGCCGACACGGCGCCCTGCACCCGGACGCGCCCGTCGATGGACGCGACGAGGTGGAAGCACCCGGCGAGCCGCCCGCACAGCGCGTCCAGTTCCCGCACCGAGCGGACGCGGGCGAGGACGCGTTCCAGCTCGTCCGGCGTGGTGTCGGCGGGCCCGAACAGCACGACGCGGTCGCGCCCGCACGTGGCGGACACGACGCTCTCCCTCTCCCAGCGTCCGACGATCCAGGGGCGGCCCGACGCGTGCTCGAACCGCGAAGCGGCCGGGCCCGCCATCGCGGCGGCCTCGGGCGTGTCCGGAAGGACGCGGAACTCCACCATTCCCAATTCCCTTTCACCGGGCGCGCCGGCGCCGGGGCGAACCGGCGCCGGCACTTCCGTTCCGAGCCGACGGGCCGCGCGGGACGTCAGCAGAGCATGACGCACGACCAGTCGTTCTCGAATCCCCAGCTCGGCCGGCCGAGGGTCAGCTCGGCGAAGCCGCCGACCTCCATCAGGGAGGGCGGCTCGTAAGCCGCCGCCTTCTGCTGCATGAAAAACACCCTCCTTGCGAACCGGTGCGGCCCCGGATGGGCCTTCCCGTTGCGCTACCACATTAGGAGGAAGGTCATTTCACTTACCTTGCAGTTGCCTCTCAGCGGAGCCGGGCGGTATTGAGATCGCCTGTTCCCGGCGCGAATATCGGCAGGACGGCAGAACCGATCGAAGGAGCCGGCGATGACGATCCTCTCCATCCTCGACACCGCGCCCGTGTGGCAGGGCTCGTCGCCGTCGCGGGCGCTGCGGGAGACCCTGCGGACGGCGCCCGAGGCCGAGCGGATGGGATACCACCGGTACTGGGTCGCCGAGCACCACAACGCCCCGTTCATCGCCAGCTGCGCGCCGCCGGTGCTCGTCGCGCTGCTCGCGGCCGCCACGTCCCGGATGCGGGTCGGCTCCGGCGGCGTGATGCTGCCGAACCATCCGCCGCTGGTCGTCGCCGAGCAGTTCGGGACGCTGGCGACGCTGCACCCGGACCGCGTCGACCTCGGCGTCGGCCGGTCCCCCGGCACGGACATGAGCACGGCGAAGGCGCTGCGCCGGGTCAGCAGCCCGCCCGGGTCGGAGGCGTACCGGGAGCAGGTCCGCGAGCTGGTCGCGCTGCTGTCGCCGCGGCCCGGGGACCCGGTCGTCGCGGTCCCGGCGGCGGGCGGCGCGCCGGACGTGTGGCTGCTCGGGTCGAGCGTCGAGAACGGCCGGTTCGCCGGGGAGCTCGGGCTGCCGTTCGCGTTCGCGCACCACATCCGCCCGCAGAACGCCGAGCCCGCGCTCCGCGCCTACCGCGACGCCTTCCGGCCGTCGGCCGCGTTCCCGGAACCGCGGACGCTGCTCGCGGCGTCGGTCATCGTCGCCGATTCCGCCGAGCGCGCGGAATGGCTCGCCGGGCCGTCCAAGGTGATCGTTGCACAGTCCTTGAGGGGCGTCCGGAACGGACCGAACGTCACCCCCGAGGAAGCCGCGAAAGTCCATTGGACGGCGGAGGAGGACGCTGTTCTCCGCGAGCGCATGGCACATCATGTGGTCGGTGATCCGGAAACCGTCCGGGAACGCCTCGGCGAACTGCTCACCGGAACGGGCGCCGACGAACTCATGGTGCTGACGCTCGTCCACGATCTCGACGAGCGGCTGCGCTCCTACGAACTGCTCGCCAAGGCGATGTCCGCCGGAAACCCGTGAGGGTCCCCTGGAAATCCCCGGCGGTTCAGAGCGAAAGGACCGAATGGTCGTCGCGCAGAATCGCCATCTGGAGGCGGCGGAGTTCGAGGTCGGGGTCGACGCCGAACTCGGTGCGCAGCTGCGAGCTGACCTTCCGGTACGCCGCCAGCGCCTCCACGCGGCGGCCCGACCGGGTCAGCGCCAGCATCAGCTGCCACCAGAACCGCTCCCGGAACGGGTACCGGTCGGTCAGCGCGCGCAGCTCCCCGACCATCCCGTCGTGCTCCCCGAGCGCCAGCCCGACCTCGCACCGCCACTCCACCGCCCGCAGGTACTCCTCGGTCAGCCGCGGCACCTCGGTCTGCTGCAGGGCGTCGGACCGGACGTTCGCCAGGACGGGCCCGCGCCACAGCGCCAGCGCCTCCCGCAGCCGCGCCGACTGGGCCGCGAGGTCGCGCCGCTCCCCCGCGGCGGCGGCCTCGCGCATCAGCGCGCGGAAGCACAGCAGGTCCAGCCCGCCGGGCCCGAGCTCCAGGACGTAGCCGCCGGAGGAGGTGGCGAGCAGCCCGGCCGAACCGGGCGCGTGCCGGTCGAGCCACTGCCGCAGCCGGGACACGCAGGAGTACAGCGCGCCGCGCGGCCGGTCCGGCAGCCGGTCGCCCCACAGGTGGTCCAGGAGCTGCTCCAGCTGGACGACCTGCCCGGCGTTCAGCGCCAGCACGGCGAGCAGCACCCGCTGCCCGCCCTTCGGCAGCTCCACCCGCCGGCCGTCCACGGCCGCCTCCAGCGGCCCGAGTACCTTGAGACCGACCCCGTTCATGTGGTTCCCCCCTGCGTCGGTGCGGCTGCTTCGGCAGTACGGCTCAGTTTGCGCAGAGTCGGGTCGCCTGTCATGACGGTCGTTCGGCGGTCATGGCACGGTCATGGCCCCCGCGCCGCCAGGGCCGCACGGCGTCACCGGCGGGCCAATCAAAACTCTCTATGACGGGACGGCTCCGCTCAGTAAGATCGAGGGGTTATCGCTCCCCGCACCGTCCCGCCCGTGCCCGCACGCCTTCGCCCCGCCTCGCCCCGTCCGCCCCCACCGACGCACGCTCCCCGCCCTGAACGAAGGTCTGACCCGCTCCCCGATGGCTCCCACCCGCCGAGTCACCGTCGCCGTCGTCGACGACCACGACGTGGTGCTGTCCGGCGTCCGCGCCTGGATCGACGGCGACCCGCGCCCCATCGAGATCGTGGACACCGCCACCAGCATCGACGGGCTCGACCCGCGCCTCGCCGCCGACGTGCTGGTCATCGACCCGCGGACGGCCGGCGAGCCGGCGTTCGAGCTGATCGCCCGGCTCGCCGCGGCCGGGCACCGCATCGTCGTCTTCTCCCAGCAGGCCGGGGCCGACCTCGCCCGCCGGGCCGAGCTGGCGGGCGCCCGCGCGTTCGTCCGCAAGGAGTCCGCCGAGGGCCAGCGCCGGCTGGTCGAGGCCATCCTCGCCGTCGCCGACGACGCGACCGGCGACCCGACCGGCGGTGCCCCCGGCGACCCGACCGGCGACGCCGCCGGCGGTGCCCCCGGCGACCCGACGGGCGACGCCGCCGGCGGTGCGTCCACGCCCCGCGAGGCGAGCCCGTGCCGTCCGCGGTTCTCCGAGCAGGAGCTGCGGACGATGCGGCTGTGGCTCGGCGGCCTCACCCGCGCGGCCGTCGCCCGCAAGATGGGCATCAGCGAGCACACGGTCAAGCAGTACCTCGCGCGCGCCCGGGAGAAGTACGCCAGGGCCGGCCGCGACGCCTCCAACCGCATCGCGCTGTACCGCGAGGCCCGCCGCGACGGCCTGCTCGACGACTAGAACGGCCAGAGCTGCCGGAACGGCCGGAACGCCCGGTCCGGTCACCCGCTGGAGTCGTCCCAGCCGACCTCGTGACCATCGTTCCTGGAGAGGGGAGGCTAGTGGATACTGTCGTCTGAGTCACGTGTTTGAACAAGGTTCGACTGAGCGCGGTGGCCGCTGACCGGTGCTCACGATTCAGACGGAGTCGCTGGAGCCGATGAGCAGCAAGCCGACCTACATCGACTACGCGGACGAGGTGGACCCCGACCCCGATCCCGCGCCGCCGCGACGGCGCGGCCGGCGGGTCCTGAAGTGGGTCGCGATCGTCACCGCCGTGCTGGTCGTCGCGGCCGGAGCCACCGGCTACGGGTTCTACTGGCAGCTCCAGCACAACATCGACCACGAGGACACCGACAAGCTGATCGGCGGGAACCGGCCGCCGAAGCTGAACAACGCGCTGAACATCCTGATGCTCGGCACCGACAGCCGCGCCGGCGCCAACGCCAAGTACGGGCGGCGCATGAAGGACGACCCGCCGCGCTCGGACACGATGATCCTGCTGCACCTGTCCCCGGGCGGGAAGCAGGCGACGGGCATCAGCTTCCCGCGCGACCTGATGGTGCCGATCCCGGCGTGCCGGCGCGCGGACGGCACCGCCTCGCCCGCCGTGACCATCGGGATGATCAACAGCTCGTTCACCAACGGCGGGGCGTCCTGCACGGTCAAGACGATCGAGGACCTCACCCACATCAAGATCGATCACTTCATGCAGGTCGACTTCACCAGCTTCAAGAGCGTGACCGAGGCGGTCGGCGGCGTCGAGGTCTGCCTGCCGCAGGACGTGAACGACAAGGACTCCAAGCTCCACCTGACCAAGGGCAAGCACACCATCAAGGGCGAGACGGCGCTGGCCTACGTCCGCGACCGGCACGGCCTCGGCGACGAGTCCGACCTGCAGCGGATCAAGCGGCAGCAGCAGTTCATGGGGTCGCTGGCGAACAAGGTGCTGAGCGCCGGGACGCTGACCGACCCGAAGAAGGTGTACGACCTGGCCGAGGCCGGCACGAAGTCGCTGACCACCGACAAGGGCCTGGACCTCGGCACGATGGTGAAGATCGCGCGGAGCATGCACGGGCTGACCGCCGGCAAGCTCGACTTCGTCACCGTGCCCGTCACGGCCTACGCGCCCGACCCGAACCGGGTGGCGCTCAGCCAGCCGGCCGCCGGGCAGTTCTTCACCGCGATCCGCCAGGACCAGTCCGTCGAGGCCGCCGCGAAGAAGACCACCGGGCCGGTGCAGGTGCGGCTGTACAACGCGACCGGCCGCGCGAGCACGGCGGCGACCGTCGCGAAGCAGCTCAAGGCGCAGGGCTTCGTGATCGTCGGGACGGACACCATGAAGACCCGGCCGACGACCGGCGTGTACTACGCGCAGGGCTCGCAGGCGCAGGCCGCCGCGCTCGCCGCGGTGATCCCGGGCGCGAAGAAGGCGCTGTACCCGAAGGCCGGCCCGGGGGTCGTGAACCTGGTGCTCGGCACCTCGTTCACCGCGGTGAAGGCGAAGAAGAAGGCGGGCATCCCGACCCTGGAGGGCGAGATCCACGCCGACGGCGACATCTGCGCGACGAGCACGGCGGGGACCTGATCACCCGCCCGGCAGGGTGATGCGGAAGGTCGACCGGCCCACCAGCCTCGCCGTGCCGCCGTGCGCCGCGGCGACGGCCTGGACGATGGCGAGGCCGAGGCCGGTGCCCCCGGCCGCGCGGGACCGGCCGTGGTCGGCCCGCACGAACCGCTGGAAGATCTCCTCGCGGGCCTCCGCCGGGACGCCCGGCCCGTCGTCCTCCACGTCCAGCACGACGGCCGGCGGCAGCGGCTGGGAGAGCCGGACCGTGACGTGCGTGCCGGGCGGGGTGTGCGTGCGGGCGTTGGCGAGCAGGTTGGCCAGCAGCTGGTGCAGCCGGCGGGCGTCCCCGGTGATCGTGACGGGCTCCTCCGGCAGCACCATCTCCCACCGGTGGTCCGGCCCGGCGGCGCGGGCGTCGCTCGTCGCGTCCAGGACGAGCCGGGTCAGGTCGACCGGCTCGGACTCCAGCGGGCGGCCCGCGTCCAGCCGGGCGAGGAGCAGCAGGTCGTCGACCAGGTCGGTCATCCGGACGGACTCGGCCTCGATCCTGCCGAGCGCGTGCCGGACGTCCGGTGGGACGCCCTCGCGGGTGCGCAGCGCCAGCTCGGCGTGGCCGCGGATCGCGGCGACCGGGGTGCGCAGCTCGTGGCTGGCGTCGGCGGCGAACCGGCGCAGCCGCTCCTCGCTCGCGTGCCGGCGCGCGAGCGCGTTCTCGACGTGCCCGAGCATCCGGTTGAGCGCGGCGCCGACCTGCCCGACCTCGGTGCGCGGGTCGGTGTCGGGCACGCGCTCGGGCATCGCGACCTCGCCGCTGGCCAGCGGCAGCTCGGTGACGCGGGACGCGGTCGCCGCGACGCGGCGCAGCGGCCGCAGCGTGAGCCGCACCCACGCCGCCGCGGCGATCCCGGCCGCGATCAGCACGGCGCCGAACACGGTGAGCTCCACCAGTTCCAGCCGGTGCACGGTGTCCTCGACTGGCCGCAGCGGCAGCCCGCTGACCAGCACGTCCCCGTCGTCGCCCCGGTGGGCGCTCACCCGGTAGTCGCCGAGCGACGACAGCTCGACGTCGTGCCCGCGGCCGTCGGCCGGCAGCGCCGCCAGGGCGCGCACGTCCGTGGCGGTGGCCGGCACCGCCTCGACCGCCTGGCCGCGGACGACGGCGGCCCGTGTGACCCGCCCCTCGAACAGGCGGGCCCCGAACGTGCCGGACGCCTGGCCGCGCGAGTCGGGGCGGTTGTCGGCGTCGGGGTGGTGCTCGTGCTCCAGGCTGGCCGGGAAGCGCACCCCGACCGCCGTGAGCTGCTGATCGATCCGGCTCACCAGGAAGCGCTGCAGCGCCGTGGTGGTGGCGATGCCGACCGCGAGGCAGCTGAGCGCCAGCAGGACGACGAGCCCCGCCGTCAGCCGGGCCCGGAGGGTCCGGACGTGCGGCAGCCTCACGGGGCCTCCGACGGCTTCAGCACGTACCCGACGCCCCGGACGGTGTGGATCATCGGCGCCCGGCCCGCGTCGATCTTCTTGCGCAGGTAGCTGATGTACAGCTCGACGACGTGCGCCTGGCCGCCGAAGTCGTAGTCCCACACGCGGTCGAGGATCTGCGCCTTCGACAGCACCCGGCGCGGGTTGCGCATCAGGAACCGCAGCAGCTCGAACTCCGTCGGGGTCAGCTCGACGATCTCGCCGTCCCGGGTGACCTCGCGGGCCTCCTCGTCCATCGCGAGGCCGCCGACCGTCAGCAGGCCCGCCGTCCCGGCCTGCCGGGTCATCCCGGCGCGGCGCAGCAGCCCGCGCAGCCGGGCGAGGACCTCCTCCAGGCTGAACGGCTTGGTGACGTAGTCGTCGCCGCCCGCGGTGATCCCGGCGATGCGGTCCTCGACGGCGTCCCGCGCGGTCAGGAACAGCACGCAGACGTCGGGGGCGTCGGCGCGCAGCCGCCGCAGCACCTCCAGGCCGCCGATGTCGGGCAGCATCACGTCCAGCACGACGGCGTCCGGGCGGAAGTCGCGGGCCGCGGCGAGGGCGCCCGCGCCGTCCCCGGCGGTGCGGACCGCCCAGCCCTCGGACGCCAGCACGCGCGACAGCACCTCGGCCAGATCGGGCTCGTCGTCGACGACCAGGACGCGGACGGGCGTGCCGTCGGCGCGGCGCAGTCCGGCGCCGGCGGGTTCGGGAGTGCTCATGGTGGGATCAGCCTCCCTCTCCAACCTCTGCGTTCGCTCAGAGAAACCTCTCAACCGGGCTGTTCCCCCCTGAATCAGAAGGAACGCAGAAACTCGGTTGGCAGGGTGGCCCGCATGACCACGACCAGGCATGACATCAGGCGCCCAGCGCCGCCGGCGCCCCGCGCCGCGGCGTGGCGCGTCCCGTCCTCGTGGCCGCAGGTGCTGATCTACGCCGGCGCGGCGGCCGTGCTGCTGCTGTGGTGGCACGGGACCCGGTCGGTCACCGGCCTGGACGGCTGGCTGACCGAGGCGGGCCGCGTCACCGGGCTGCTGGCGGGCTACGGCTGCGCCGTGCTGCTCGCGCTGATGGCGCGGATCCCGGCACTGGAACGGGGCGTCGGCACCGACCGGCTGGCCCGCTGGCACGCGATGGGGGGCCGGTACACGGTCTCCCTGATCTGCGCGCACGTCCTGTTCATCATCTGGGGATACGCGGTGACGTCGCACACCGACGTCGTCCACCAGACCACCTCGATCGTCTTCGACTACCCCGAGATGCTCAAGGGCACGCTCGGGTTCCTGCTGTTCATCGGCGTCGGCATCACCTCGGCGCGGGCCGCGCGCCGCCGGATGCGCTACGAGACCTGGCACTACCTGCACTTCGCCACCTACCTGGCGATCTTCCTGGCGTTCGGGCACCAGCTCGCCAACGGCGCCCAGTTCGTCTCCAGCCCGCTGGCCAGGGCCGCCTGGTACACGCTGTACATCGGCGTCGCCGTGGTGCTGGCGTGGTTCCGGTTCCTGATGCCGCTCGTGCGGGGCCTCCGGCACGACCTGCGGGTCGCCGCCGTCCGGCCCGAGGCGCCGGGCGTCGTCTCCGTCTACATGACGGGACGGCATCTGGAGGAGCTGCGGGTCCAGCCCGGCCAGTTCTTCCGGTGGCGGTTCCTCACCCGGGGCCTGTGGTGGGCGGCCAACCCGTACTCGCTGTCGGAGACGGCCCGCGGAGGCCGGCTCCGGATCACCGTGAAGGAGGCCGGCGACCACAGCCGGGCACTCGCACGGCTGCGTCCCGGCACGCGGGTGTGGGCGGAGGGCCCGTACGGCGGGTTCACCGGGGCGCGCCCGCACCACGAGCGGGCGCTGCTGCTGGCCGGCGGTGTCGGCATCACGCCGCTGCGGACGCTGTTCGAGACGCTCCCCGGCGACGTCGTCCTCATCTACCTGGCCCGCAGGCCCGAGGACCTGGCGCTGCGCGGCGAGCTCGACGCGATCGCCGCCGCGCGCGGCTCCCGCGTCCTGTACTTCGTGGACGAGCCGGCCGGCTATTCGCTGCCGCTGCACGGGCGGGCGCTGCGCGGCCTGGTCCCGGACATCCGGCACCGGGACGTGTACCTGTGCGGACCGCCCGGCATGACCGACGCCGCGTTCCGGGCGCTGAAGCAGGCGGGCGTGCGCCGCCGCCACATCCGCAACGAGTCGTTCGAGTTCTGAGAGGGCCGTCCCATGCGCAGAGCATTGATCGCCACGGGGTCGACCGTCGCCGGTGTCGCCCTTCTCCTCGGCCTCAAGCCGCATCACAGCGAGGTGACGGGGGTGTCCTCGTCCGCGCCGCAGAGCAGCGCGCCCGGCACCGCCGGCGGCTCCTCGTCGGGGTCCTCGGGGTCGTCCGGGTCATCCGGGTCCTCGGGATCGTCCGGGTCGTCGGGCGGGACGTCCGCGAAGACCGGCGGCACGTTCAAGGGCGACGTCATCGACACCCGGTACGGCCCCGTGCAGGTCGAGATCACCACGTCCGGGGGGAAGCTGAAGGCCGTCCGCGTCCTGCAGGTGCCCTCGGAGAACGGGCGCGACCGGGAGATCGCCGGCTTCGCGGTACCGCAGCTCACCCAGGAGGCGCTCAAGGCGGGCAACGCGCACATCGACGCGGTGTCCGGCGCCACCTACACCAGCGAGGGCTACATCCAGTCGCTGCAGAGCGCATTGGACGCCGCCCATGTCTGAGTCGATCCGGCACGTCGAGCACGTCATGGGGACGGTGTTCTCGTTCGACATCCGCTCCCCCCGCACCCCGGAGATCACCGTGGCGCTCGCGGGGGCCGTCGCGTGGCTCCACCACGTCGACCGCGTGTTCTCCACCTACCGCGAGGACAGCGACGTCTCCCGGCTGGCGCGCGGCGAGATCGACCTGGCCGGCTGCGACCCCGACGTGGCCGGCGTGCTGCGGCGATGCGACGAGCTGGAGCGCGAGACCGGCGGGGCGTTCAGCGCGAGGGCGGACGGGCGGCTCGACCCGAGCGGCCTGGTGAAGGGCTGGGCGATCGAGCGGGCGTCCGCGATCCTCCACGACGCCGGAGCCCGCGATCACTGCGTGAACGGCGGCGGCGACATCCAGCTGCGCGGCGAGGCCGCCCCCGGCGAGCCCTGGCGGATCGGCCTCGCCGATCCCGCGGACCCCGCGGCCCTGGCCGCCGTGGTGTCCGGCACCGACCTCGCCATCGCGACCTCCGGCACCGCCGAACGCGGCCACCACATCGTCGACCCGCGCACCGGGCGGCCCGCCGCCGAGCTGGCCTCCCTCACCCTCGTCGGACGGCACCTCACCGAGGTCGACGCGCTCGCCACCGCCGCGTTCGTCATGGGCGGCGCGGCCCGCGAGTGGGCGTCCGCGCGTCCCGGCGTCGAGGCGTTCGCCGTCGCGCCCGACCGGACCCGCTGGTGGACGCCCGGTTTCGAGCGCCTGGCGCTGCTGCCCGCAGTGCCCGGTGCGCCGGGAACGCGCTGATCCGCAGCCTTAGGGCGCGGACCGGGTAGGTTGGGAGCGCCGTACCGTACCGCCGCGAACCGCATGAGAGGGACAGCCCATGCCCAGCCCCGCAGGCGACCGGCGTGCGAAGGGCGGCCTCGAGGCCGAGGTCCTGGCGGTCCTGAAGGGGTCCGGCGAACCGCTCACCCCCCGTCAGGTCGGGGAGCGGCTGGCCCGCCCGCTCGCCTACACGACGGTGATGACCGTCCTGGCACGGCTGCACGAGAAGGGCCAGGCCGGACGGGAGCGCGCGGGACGCGGCTACGCGTACACGTACCGGCGCGACGAGGCGGGCCGCAGGGCCGCGCAGATGAAGCGGCTCCTCGGCGGCGAGGACCAGCACGCCGACGTCCTCGCGCACTTCGTCGGCGAGCTGTCCCCCGAGGACGAGGACGTCCTGCTCCGGCTGCTCGGCGGCGACCCCCGCGAGCAGCCGTCCTGACGGCACGGCAGCCAGGCGGCAGGGCGGTGGGACGGCGGGGGCGTCGCGTTAGAGCAGCCCGGCCTCCTTCTCCGGAACGCGCGGCCTTGCGGGACGCCGCGCCGGGACGGGCCTGACCAGGTCGTCGAGCAGCGCGTCCCATTCGGCGCCGACCGCCTCCGGCGTGTAGCGGGCCGTCGCGCCGACGGCCTGCTCTCCGAGCCTGGCGCGCAGCCCTTGGTCGTCCATCATCCGGCCGATCGCCGACGCGAGCGCCGGCACGTCGCCGTCCTTCACGAGCAGGCCGTCGACGCCGTCGGTGAGCAGCTCCCGGGGACCGGTCGGGCAGTCGAACGACACCACCGCGAGGCCCTTGCTCATCGCCTCCAGCAGCACCAGCGGCAGCCCCTCGTACCGCGAGCTGAGCACGAAGATCGACGCCTTCGCCATCGCCGTGCCGATGTCGCCCGTCCGGCCCATCAGGAACGCGCTGGACGACAGCCCCCGGCGGTCGATCCGGCGCTGCAGCCGCTGCCGCCACGGGCCGCCGCCGTAGATCCGCAGCGTCCAGCCCGGATGGTCCGCCGCGACCCGCTCCCAGGCGTCCAGCAGCAGGTCGAAGCCCTTCTGCCGGACGAGCCGGCCGGCCGCGAGCACCGTCCGCGCGGCGGGGTCGGCGGGCCCGCCGTCCAGCTCGGGCAGCGCGTTCGGGATGCACACCAGCCGCCGCGCGTCCGGCAGCTCGCGGCGGTACCCGGCCAGGTCGGTCGCGGTCAGCGTGACGACCGCGTCGAGCCGCCCGTACCGGCGCAGCACCCGCTCGCGGACGGCGGGCCGGTGGCAGCCGAGGTTCATGTGCTCCTGCCCGACCGTGCGCACCTCCGGCGGCGCGAACACCGCCGCCGCGAGGTTCAGGCTCGGCCGGGTGGTGATCAGCAGGCCGGTGCGCAGCGACCGCAGGAACCGGATGAGCAGCAGGTCCGTCCAGAGCGAGCAGCGCCGGTAGGACGGCTCGCCGACCGGGACGAGCAGGCTCGGCAGCCGCGACAGCACCCGGCGGGCGAGGCCGCGCGCCCCGCCGGGCGGCGCCACCCGGTCGTCGAGGCTGGACACGCGGACGCCGTCCGGGATCGGGAAGCTCGGCCGGCGCAGCTCCCGGATCAGCCCGACGACCTCGACCTCGCGCTGCCGCGCGAGCTGCCCCGCGCAGTTCAGCACGGTCCGGACCGTGCCGCCCGCCCCGTAGGCGTGCTGGACCAGGAAGACCACCTTCCGGGCCGTCGCGGCGGGCGCGCGCCGCGCCCGCCGCCGGTTCGCCGGGCGCAGCAGCAGCAGCGCGAGCGGCTCCAGCATCGCGGACAGCGCCCGCACGGCCGTCCTGCCGCCCCACCGCACCGCGCGCCGCAGCACCGTCCCGCGCTCGCGGCCACCCGCCCCGATCACGACATCCGCCCCCCTACGGAGCGAAGCGCCCAGGCTTCACCCCGCTCGACCTACTACCGGTTACGTAGTACTACATGCCCCGGCGACCGGGACCGCATCCAGGCATTACCCCGATTGCTCCCGAACGTGCCGTAAACGATCGAGGGTCGGAGCGCGGCCGTCCGGTGCCGGACGGGTGCGTTCCGCATTCGGCGCATCGCCCCATGGCGAACTCAAGGTGGCGTATGCTTTTGGTGATCGCTCGACCACACAGAGTGATCACAGTCGACTCCCCGGGGGACGGCATGCCTGGACTGCCCCGCGCCGCCTGGCTCTACGTCTGCGTGGTCATCGCCCTGGCGGCGGTCCTGATCGGCGCGTCGTCCCCCGGGGACGTCGACCCGCGCGTGCTGGTCGCGCTGGTCGCGCTGTTCGTCCTCTGCGACTCCCTGCCGGCCCGGCTGACCGTCGAGCGGGCCCGGATGTCGCTCGGCTTCGCGGTGAGCCTGGCGTCCGTGGTGCTCCTCGGCCCGGCGGGCGCCGCGCTCGTCGGGCTGAGCGCGGTGGCGACCGGGCAGCGCGGGGTCGCCCTCGTCAAGCGGCTGTTCAACGGCGCGCAGTTCGCGGTCGGCGGCTACGCGGCCGGAGTGGTGTTCCGCGCGCTCGGCGGCGCCCGGTTCGAGCCGGGGCAGGCCGGCTGGGTGTGGGACGCGCTCGGCCCGTTCGTCGGCGCGCTGCTGACGTTCGTGCTGGTCAACCTCGTCCTGACCTCGGGAGCGCTGCTGCTCAGCGGCGAGTCCGAACCCGGCGAGATGGTGCGCGACAGCGGCCAGCTCGCGGGGGTGTGCGTCGGGTACGGGATGTACGGGCTGCTGATCGCGGGCCTGTGGCCGGCGCTCGGGCCGCTGGTCGCGGTGCTGGTGCTGCTGCCGCTGTTCGTCACCCGGTGGGCGCTGGAGCAGACGTTCGGGCAGCGCCGCGCCTACGACGCGACGCTCGCCGCGCTGTGCCAGGCCGTCGAGACCAAGGACCCGGCGACCCGCGGGCACTCCGAGCGGGTGTCGCGCGGCGCCGTGATGATCGCGCGGCAGATCGGGATGCGCCCGGAGCGGGTCGAGGCGATCCGGTACGCGGGCATGCTGCACGACATCGGGAAGATCGGCGTCCCGACGAAGATCCTGCGCAAGGGCGGCGGCCTCACCGAGGAGGAGTTCGCCGCGATCCAGCTGCACCCGATGCGCGGGCTGGAGATCGTCCGCGAGATCGGGTTCCTGGACGAGGCGCTCGCCGGGATCATGCACCACCACGAGAAGATGGACGGCGGCGGCTACCCGATGGGCCTGGTCGGCGACGAGATCCCCGAGTTCGCCCGGGTGATCGGCGTGGCGGACGCCTTCGACGTGATGACCTCCGCCCGCCCCTACAAGGACCCGATGCCGGTCGGCGACGCCCAGCGCGAGCTGCGGCGCTGCGCGGGCAAGCACTTCGACCCGGTGATGGTGGAGGCGTTCCTGCGCGCCCTGGAGACGCACGGCTGGGAGCCGCAGCGGGAGCAGCGCGTCGACACCGGCCACGAGGAGCCCGCCGGCCGCTGACGCCCGCGCGCGTGGCGGCCGGGCTCTCGCCGCGATGCCGCCTGACCTGGGGTTTCCGTACCGAGTCCGCTCGCCGAGTTTGCCCGTCCTGGGGCATAGGGCGCGCTCGTCCGGAGACATCGCCCTTGACGCATCGTCGGACGGAACGGGTGGTGAACGTGCGCGCCAGGCGTGGACACAGGGCGGCGGGCCCGAACTGGCCGCTGCTGCTGGGACTGATCGCGACCGGGTTCCTCATCTACCTATGGGTGTGGGCGGCGACGCAGGGCGGCCCGCCGTGGCCTCCCCGGTGACCTGGCCGTCCGCCGCGCCGGAGGTCTCCGACAGCCGGCCGTCCCGCATCGACCAGACCCGGTCCACCGCGTCCAGCTGGGCGAGGTCGTGGGTGACCATGACGGTGGCCACGCCGCGCTCGCGGGTGAGCCGGGCGAGCAGGCCGACGACCGAGGCGCCCCGCTCGTGATCGAGCGCGCTGGTGGGCTCGTCTACCAGCAGCACGCGCGGGTCGTTCATCAGCGCGCGGGCGATGTTGACGCGCTGCCGCTCACCGCCTGAGAGCTGGTGCGGCCGCTTGTGCTCCAGCCCGGCCAGCCCCACCGCCGCGAGCAGCTCGCGGGCGCGGTCGGCGGCGGCGCGGGCCGAGCGGCCCGCCATGTGCGCCATCACGGTCAGCTGGTCGAGCGCGGTCAGCGCGGGCAGCAGGTTGGGCTGCTGGAACACGACGCCGATGTGGTCGCGGCGCAGCCGGGTGCGCTCGGCGGGGCTCAGCCCGGCGGCGTCCCGCCCCGCGACGGCGACCGTGCCGGACGCCGGGGCGATCAGCAGCGCGGCGACCGCGAGCAGGCTCGACTTGCCGGACCCGGACGGGCCGGCGACGGCCGCGAACTCGCCCGCCGCGACGTCCATCGTCACGTGGTCGAGGGCGGTCAGCGTGCGGTCCCCGTCGGGGTAGGTCAGCACGACGCCGGTGAGGGCGAGTCCGGCCGGCGCGGTGCTCGCCGGGCGATTCGGCGGGGTGTTCATCGGGCGGCTCCTAGGGCGGTCAGCGGATCGACGGAGGTGATCTTCCGGACGGCGAGGGCGGCCCCGGCGGCGCCGAGCACGATCATGGCGGCGACCGGCAGGACGGTGGTGCCGGCCGACACGACGAACGGGACGCGGCCCGCGACCGCGGCCCCGGCCAGCCCGCCGGCCAGGCCGCCGGCCCCGGCCCCGGCCAGCAGCACCAGGACGGCCTGCGCGAGCGCGTCGCGCAGCAGGTAGCCGGTGCTCGCGCCGAGCGCCTTCAGCACGGCGACGTCGCCGCGGCGCTGGATCGTCCAGACGGTGAAGAACGCGCCGATGACCAGCGCCGAGATGGCGAGCAGGAACCCGCGCATCAGTTGCAGCGAGCCGTTCTCGGCGCTGAACGACGGGATCGCCGACCTCGCGTCGCGCAGCGCGACGGCGGTGGTGCCGAGCCGCGCGTCGGCGGCCCGCAGGTCCGGGCTCCCGTGCGTGCGCAGCAGCAGGACCGTCGCGGCCTGGTCGCCGCCCTGCGGGTCCAAGGCCCGCCAGTCGGCGAGCGCCAGCCAGGCGACCGGGGTGTGGCTGTACGACGCGTCGCCGCGGACCCCCGCCACCGCGAGGGAACGCCCGGCGACCTTGATCCGCGCGCCCGCCGCGAGGCCGGTCCGGTCCGCCAGTTCTTTCGACAGGGCGACCTGCCCGGCGGCCGGGGCGCCGCCGCCGGCCTTCCCGCCGGGAGCCACGCCGAAGAAGGCGGCGGGCACGCCGCGTTCCCCGCCCGAGCCGTAGGACAGGCGGCCCATGGCGATGCCGAGCGGCTCGGCCGTCACGCCGGGGACGTCCCGCCAGCCGTCGAGCGTCCGCTGGTCGATCCGGCTGTCGGAGAACGACGGCTTCCCGTCCGCCGACGCGGCGGTGCCGAACGCGACGCGGTCGGCGGGCAGGCCCTCGACGGCGGAGCCGCTGTCCCTGGCGAGCCCCGCGGTGAGCCCGGACAGCATCGTCACCAGCAGCGTGATGAGCAGCACCACCGCGCCCATGAGCGCGAACCGCCCCTTGGCGAAGCGCAGGTCCCTGAGCGCGACGAACACCGTGCGTCCCCCCGTTCTTCGGTGATCTGGACGCTTCCAGCCTCCGCCGCGCGCGCCCCCGGGCGCATCGTCCGCGCGCACCGCCGGACCGCCTTACTCCGGACGGCCCCGGATCCACCTTTCGATCGATTCCGGGGACCGGCCGGTCGCCTACGCTGGGTGAGAAATGAGGGACGATCCGTTCTCGCCGGCGGTGCGGCTGCTCGGCTGGGCCGTGCACGGCACCTTCCTGGTGCTGCTCGCGATCGCCCTGGTCCGCGTGGCGCACGCCGGCCTGGCCTGGGCCACCGCGGGCGGCGTGCTGCTCGGCATCGCGTACGCGGCCGCGGTCGTCCCGCGACTGCGCGAGCACCGCACCCGTCCGGCGCTCGCGCGCGCGTGGCTGGGGCTGATCAGCGCGGGGTGGGTCGCGCTGGCGCTGGCGTCCCCGGACTTCGTGTGGCTGGCGTTCCCGCTGTTCTTCGCCTACCTGCACCTGCTGCCGCCGCCGGCGGCGCTGCCCGGGGTGGCCGTGCTGACGGGCGCGGCGATCGCCGCGTCCGCGTGGCACGGCGGCGGGCCGACGCTCGCCGAGGTGCTCGGCCCCTGCATCGGCGCGGCCGTGGCGACGATGATGGCGCTGGCGTACGGGGCGCTCTACCGGGAGAGCGAGCGGCGCCGGCTGCTGATCGAGGAGTTGGTGCGCACCCGGGAGCGGCTCGTCCGCGCGGAGGCGGGCGCCGCCCGGCTCGCCGAGCGCGAGCGGCTCGCCCGGGAGATCCACGACACGCTCGCGCAGGGCATGTCGAGCATCATCCTGCTGCTGAGGGCCGCGCGCCGCGACCTCGACCACGCCCCGGGCGCGGCGCGCGGACGGCTGGACGAGGCGGAGAAGGCCGCCGCCGAGAACCTGGAGGAGGCCCGCACCTTCGTGCGGGGGCTCGCGCCGCCCGTCCTGCAGCGGTCGTCGCTGACGGACGCGCTGCGCCGCGTCACCGAGTCGGCGGGCGCGCGGTCCGCCGCCCGGATGCGGTTCGAGGTGTCCGGGACGCCCGCCGGGCTCCCGACCGAGTACGAGGTGGCGCTGCTGCGCATCGCGCAGGGCGCGCTCGGCAACGCCGGCCGCCACGCGGCCGCCCGGAACGTCGGCGTGACGCTGACCTACCTTGACGACATGGTGGTGCTGGACGTGTTCGACGACGGCCGCGGCTTCGACCCGTCCGCCGCCGCCCCCGCCGAGCCGGACGTGCCGGACGTGCAGGGCGAGCCGGACGTGCCCGCCGAGCCGGACGTGCCGGGCGAGGGCACCGGCTACGGGCTGCGCGCCATGCGGGACCGGGCGCGCGCGCTCGGCGGGACGCTGACCGTCGAGTCGGCGCCGGGCGAGGGGACGGCGGTGGTGGCGAGCCTGCCGCTGCCCGCCGGGCCGGAGGACCGATGAGCGACCCGATCCGGATCCTGCTGGTCGACGACCATCCCGTGGTCCGCTCCGGCATCCGCGCCATGCTGCTCGACCAGCCCGACTTCGCGCTGGTCGGCGAGGCCGCGACCGGTGAGGAGGGGGTCGCGGAGGCCGCCCGGCTGCGCCCCGATGTCGTCCTCATGGACCTGCAGCTCGGCGCCGGGCTGCACGGCGCCGAGGCGACCCGGCGGATCACCTCGGCGGGGCCGCGCCCGCCGCACGTGCTGGTGCTGACGACGTTCGACTCCGACTCCGACATCCTCGCGGCGATCGAGGCGGGCGCGACCGGCTACCTGCTCAAGGACGCGCCGCCGGAGAAGCTGCACGCCGCCATCCGGTCGGCCGCCGCCGGGGACAGCACGCTCGCGCCGTCGGTCGCGTCCCGGCTGCTGGGCCGGATGCGGGCGCCGTCGGCGACGCTGACCGGGCGGGAGCTGGAGGTGCTCGGCCTGGTCGCCGAGGGCCTGTCGAACCGGCAGATCAGCAAGCGGCTCTTCCTCAGCGAGACGACCGTGAAGACGCACCTGGTGCACATCTACGCGAAGCTGGAGGTCGACTCCCGCACCGCCGCCGTGGCGGCCGCCACCCGCAGCGGCCTGATCCGCCCCCGCTGACCGCCCGGCTCAGGTGGGGCCGTGGACGCGGTACTTGGCGGCGTCCGCCCACTTGACGTCCAGTCCGAGGCCGGGGCGGTCCGGGTCGGGCCGCAGCGCGCCGCCCTCCGGGCTGAGCGTCCCGTCGAAGACCAGGTCCTCGAAGCGGACATGGTCGTGGAAGTACTCCAGGTGCCGCAGCCGCTCGACGGCGCAGAACGCGTGCGCCGACACGGCCGGTGCGCAGTGCGCGGACAGCCCGACCTGCCGGGCCGCCGACAGGCCCGCGACCTGGAGCAGCCCGGTGACGCCGCCGCAGCGGGTCACGTCGGCCTGCAGGCAGTCCACGGACGGGCCGTCCAGCAGGTCCGCGAAGTCCTTCAGCACGAACCCGTACTCGCCGGCGGCCACCTCGAGCCGCCCTGGCCCGTGCTCGCGGACGAGCCGCAACCCCTCGGTGTCGTCTGAGCTGACCGGCTCCTCGAACCAGCGCACGTCCCACTCGTCGGCGAGGCGGCGCGCCCAGTACAGCGCCGCCTTGCGGGTCAGCGCGCCGTTGGAGTCGACGAACAGGTCGGGTTCGGGGCCGATCGCCTCGCGGACGGCGGTCAGCCGGCGCGGGTCGTCGTCCGGCGACCGGGAGATCTTCAGCTTGACGCGGGGGACGCCCTGCTCGACCCAGCCGGCGAGCTGCCCGGCGAGCCGGTCGAGCGGGTAGTTGGTGAAGCCGCCGCTGCCGTAGACGGGGACGCGGTCGTGGAAGCTCGGCAGCACCTGGAACAGGGGGCGGTCGAGCAGCCGGGCCTTGAGGTCCCACAGGGCGATGTCGACGGCCGACACCGCCATCGCGCCCGCCCCCGGCCGGCCGGCGTTGCGGATCGCGGCGAACATCCGGTGCCAGGTCGCGGCGGGCGCGAGCGCGTCGGCGCCCCGCACGAGCGGGGCGAACGTCGACTCGATGAGCGTCGCGACGGCGGTGGCGCCGTAGGTGTAGCCGATCCCGGTCCGGCCGCCCGCCCGCGCCTCGACGAGGACCATCGTCGTCGACTCCCAGCGCAGGGTGCCGTCCTCCTCCGCGCCGTCCGGGCCGTCCGTCGGCACCGTGAACGCGTGGACCGTGACGCCGTCGACGGGTATGCCGCTGCCCGTGCCCATCGGCCGCTCCCCTCTCGGTTCCGCCTCTAGGTACCGCCGGGAACGGCGGCGAAACGGTCCGGGCCGCCGCGGCACCGCTCCCTGTTTGCCTTGCCCTTCCTCGGGGACGTGGCGAAGGACGGCACACGCGCACCGACCGACGTCTGGAGAGATCATGGGGCAGCAGGTAGCCGACTACGTGCTCGAGCGGCTGCGTGAATGGGGCATCGAGCGGGTCTACGGATACCCGGGCGACGGCATCAACGGCATGCTCGGCGCGTTCGACCGGGCGAAGGGCCGGCCGGAGTTCATCCAGACCCGGCACGAGGAGATGGCCGCGTTCATGGCCTGCGCGCACGCCAAGTTCACCGGCGAGGTCGGGGTGTGCACCGCCACGTCCGGGCCCGGCGCGATCCACCTGCTGAACGGCCTCTACGACGCCAAGCTGGACCACCAGCCGGTCGTCGCGATCATCGGGCAGCAGAAGCGGCTGTCGCAGGGCAGCCACTACCAGCAGGAAGTGGCGCTGGAGAACCTGTTCGCGGACGTGTCGGAGTTCGTGCAGATCTGCATGGACCCGGGGCAGATGCGGCACATCATCGACCGCGCGTTCAAGACCGCGCTCACCACCCGCGGCGTGGCGACGATCATCATCCCGGAGGACGTCCAGGAGAGCGACGCCGTCCCGTCGCCGCCGAAGGAGCACGGCGCGGTGTACTCCAGCGTGGGGTGGAGCCGGCCGCGCATGCTGCCGGACCCGGAGGAGCTGCGGAAGGCCGCGGACATCCTCAACGAGGGCAAGAAGGTCGCGATGCTGATCGGGCAGGGCGCGGCGGACGCGGAGGCGGAGGTCATCGAGGTCGCCGAGCTGCTCGGCGCCGGGATCGCCAAGGCGCTGCTCGGCCGCGAGGTCGTCCCGGACGACCTGCCGTTCGTCACCGGCCCGATCGGGCTGCTCGGCTCCAAGGCCAGCGATGAGATGATCATGAACTGCGACGTGCTGTTCATGATCGGGTCCAGCTTCCCGTACGCCGAGTGGCTGCCGGACGAGGGCAGCTGCAAGGGCGTCGAGATCGACATCGACGGCCGGATGATCGGCATCCGCTACCCGATGGACGCGCACGTCGTCGGCGACGCGAAGGAGACGCTCACGGAGCTGATCCCGCTCCTGAAGCGCAAGAAGGACCGGTCCTGGCGGGAGAAGATCGAGGAGAACGTCCGCGCCTGGAACACGGTGATGGACAAGCGCGCCGCGCAGTCCTTCGGCGGCAAGATCAACCCGCAGGCGGTCGCGCACGAGCTGTCGCCGCTGCTGCCGGACGGCGCGATCCTCACCGCCGACTCCGGCTCGGCCACCAACTGGTGGGCCCGGCACATCAAGCTCCGCGACGGCATGAAGGCCTCGCTGTCCGGGACGCTCGCGACGATGGGGCCCGGCGTGCCGTACGCGATCGCGGCGCGGTTCGCGTACCCGGACCGTCCGGTGATCTGCTTCGTCGGGGACGGCGCGTTCCAGATGAACGGCATGAACGAGATGCTGACCGTCAAGCGGTACGCGGACCGGCTGGCCGGTTCCCCGCCGCTGGTGTTCTGCGTGTTCAACAACCAGGACCTCAACCAGGTCACCTGGGAGCAGCGCGCGATGGGCGGCGACCCGAAGTACCCGGGCTCGCAGACGATCCCGGACTTCCCGTACGCCAAGTTCGCCGAGCTGGCGGGGCTGAAGGGCATCTACTGCGACGAGCCGAAGAAGGTCACCGACGCCTGGAAGCAGGCGCTGTCCAGCGACCGGCCGGTGGTGCTGGAGTTCGTCGTGGACAACGAGATCCCGCCGATCCCGCCGCACATCATGAGCGACCAGGCCAAGAAGACGGTGAAGGCCGGCTTCAAGGACCCGCAGAAGTTCGGCATCGCCGAGCGCGGCTTCCGGCAGAAGCTCACGGACCTCTACGAGAGCCTCCCCGGCCGCAAGCACTGACGGCCGCCGCGCTTCGCCGGCCTGCGGCGAGCCGTCGTCATGCGCGGTGCCAAGACGACGGCTCGCCGCACCTCATCGTGCGGCGGTGGATCAGTGTGCGGTGGATCAGTGCGCGGCGGTGAGGTGCGCGAACGCGACGGTGTTGTCCCTGTAGTGGCGGGCGGCGGGGTCGAACCGGCCGCCGCAGGTGATGAGCCGGAGGGACGGCCCCGCCGTGTCGGCGTACACCGCCCGCGTCGGGAAGGCGTCCTTCGGGAACCGGCGGACGGCGTCGACGGTGAACACCGCCGTCGTCCGGTCCGCGCGCCGCACCCGGACGGTCTGGCCGGGGCGCAGCCGTCCCAGCCGGAAGAACACCGAAGGCCCCGCCGCCGAGTCGAGATGCCCCTCGATGACGGCGGTGCCCGCCTCCCCCGGCGTGACGGAGCCGGTGTACCAGGCGGGCTCGTCCTCGTGCGGGGGGCGGGGCGGTCGCAGCGTGCCGTCGGACCGGAGCCCGGCCCGCCCGACGCGGGCGCGGACGCCGAGCGCGGGGATCGTGAGCCGGGTCGGCGCCGCGGCGGGCAGCGCGAGGGCGTCCGCCGCCTCCGGTTCCCGTGGCGGCGCCCAGGTGGGCGCCGCGGGCGGTGCCTGCGGTGCCCGGTCCCGCTGCCCGGCGACCGAGGCCGCGACGGCGACGGCGGCGGCCCCGCACGCGACCGCCGCGAGGCTCAGCCCGAGGGCGCGGCGGTCGCCGCGGAAGAAGGCGGTCCTCATGCGGGCCGGAACGTCGCGCGGTCCCGCCGCCGGACGAACAGGACGCGCGCGAGCGCCCCGGCGCCGAACAGCACCGCGCCCGCGCCGAACAGCCACGCGCCCGTGGCATCCCTGGCGACGGTGGTGGAACCGGTACCCGTCCCGGCGCCGCCCGCCGGGATCGCTTTCAGCACGCCGCAGAGCGCGGGCGACGTCACGGCGAGCGGCAGCGACGGCACCAGTTCGCTCTTCTCGTTCCGCGCCTTCCGGCCGAGGGCCCTCGGGTCGTCGCCGTGGACGACGACGACCGCGATGCCCTTGTGCAGGGAGGCGACGGCCGCCGGGCTCAGCGTGATCGTCCGCTCGTAGCGCACGCTCGGCCCCTTCGGCGCGTTGTTCAGGTTCGTGCCCCCCTGCGGGGTGATGTCCCCCTTCACCGAGAGGGTCGCCTGGATCGGGCCGTAGTACGGCCTGCCCTCCGCGGTGCTGATGACGCCGTCGCCGTTCCGGTCGGCGGACGCGGGCGGGCACATGCCGCGGGCGCCGCCGTGGATGTGCTGCAGGTGCGGGTACGGCCTGCCGTCGAGCGTCGCCGCGAGCCCGGAGTACCGCTCGGTGATCGTCGCGGTGCTCCCGCGCAGCCGCAGCGTCAGCCGTCCGGAGCCGGTCTGGTGGTTCAGGGGCCGCAGCCGGGCCTGGTACGTGACGGTGCCCGCGCCGGTCGGCCCTCCTCCGGCCGGGCCCCCTCCGGCCGCCGACGCCGACGCTGCTGGGGCCGTCGCCGTCAGCGCCAGGCCGGCCGCACCGCCGAGCGCCAGCGCCGCCCGCCCGCCCCGCGACCGAATTGCTCCTTTTATCCGCATTCCTGCCCTTCCCCCCGGCGCCGCCCATCGCTTGGTGATCGCAGGGGAATTGCCCCGGCACAAAGCCCGCTAATGCGCATCGGGCTCACAGGAACGGCAAAATCCGGCGGACCGGAGCGGGCACCGCCGCCCGGCCGCCCGTGCGGGCGGCCGAGCGACCACCGGTGCGGGCGGCCGGGCGGCCACCGGTGCGGGCGGCCGGGCGGCCACCGGTCAGCCGAGTTCCAGGAGCAGCGCCGCCGACCAGCTGAAATTGGTGGAGTTCAGCGCCGCGCCGGTCAGCGGGTCGTAGTTCTCCGCGATGGGGGCGTCGCCGAGCAGGCCCGCCGCCGAGCCGCGCAGCCGGTCAGCGAGGGACGCCGCGTCCCGCCGGTAGCCGTACCGCTGGAGCCCGGCCAGCGCGAAGTACGCCTGGTCGAGCCAGACGGGCCCGCGCCAGTACTCCTCGGGCGCGAAGTACGGCGAGCTCTTCGCCACCGTCGCGAACGGCACCTTCGTCGCGAACTCCCCCGGGTCGGTGAGCTTCCCCCGGACGGCGGCGGCCTCGGCGCCGCCCGCGACGCCCGCCCACAGCGGGATCGCGCCCTCGATGCCCCGGCCCCGCTCGGTGAGGCGCCGGCCCGACGCGAGGTCGGTGTCGTAGAAGTAACCGGTCGCCGGGTCGTACATCGCCTTGCGGACGGCGGCGGTGACGGCGCGCTGCCGGGCCGTCCAGCGGTCGGCGTCGGCGCCGCGGCCGAGCCGCCGGGCGATCGCGGCGAGGTAGCCGTCCTCGGCGGCGAGGTAGGAGTTGAGGTCGACCGACTCCTGGTTCAGCGAGTAGCCGACGAGGCTCCCGCCCGCGTCGCGGTTCTCGACCACGCCGGTGCCGAGCGCGGCGTCGAAGCGCGGCGCGTTGTCCATGCCGCTCTCCCAGGCGGCGGCCTGCCGGGCGTCCTCCGGCGTCGCGTTCGCGGGGTCGACGGTGGCGCCGTACTCGGCGAGGCCGTCGTGGTCGTGGTCCCGGTCGCGGTACCACCAGTCGTGGTAGGCGACGAGCTTCGGGTACATCTCGCGCAGGAACGCCGCATCACCGTTGCGCTGGTAGACCTCCCAGACGGCCCAGGCGGCGAGCGGCGGCTTGCTGTTGCGCTCGTTCCAGTTGCCGCCGCCCTGCGCGGGGTCGTTGTAGAACACGCAGTCGGGGATCATGCCGGCGTCCTGCGGGCGGTCCTTGGAGTCCGCGCGGACCTGGTAGTCGAACATCGACCTGATCTGCGACTCCGCGAGCGCGGGCGAGAAGCGGGCGGTGCCGACGGCCTGCTTCCAGGTGTCCCAGGCCCAGAACCCGCCGGTGAACCACTTGTAGGTGATGGACGGGGTCATCCCGCCGTGCTTGAGCATCCCGGCGGGACCGCGCCAGTTCGTGACCAGCGTCTCCAGCGACTTCACGGCGAGGCGGCGGCGGTCCGCCGGGACGCCGCGGGTCACGGCGGCGACGTAGCCTCGCCAGCGCTCGTCCGTCGCCGCGATCACCCGATCGGGATCGCGCAGCGGCGCGGCGGTGTCCTCCCGGCTCCGCTCGGCGGCGGTGAAGGTGTAGCTCTCGGTCCAGGCCAGCGCGGACGACCGGTGCGGCGCGACGGTCAGCGGGCGGGCCAGGTCGGTGCGGTAGGCGTCCCCGGTGACGGTCGTGCGGACGGGCCCGTCGTGCCGGACCTCGAACCGCTCGGTGCCGCCGGTGAGGTAGTCCCACGTCTTCCTGACCTTGGCGAACGCGACCGCGACGCCGTCCGCGGTGGCGTGCAGGGACGGCGCGCCCCGCATCGGCTCGGCGTCGGGGCGCAGCAGCTCGCCCGTCCAGCCGACGTGCAGGGTCCGCGGGGCGCGGCCGGTGTTCGCCACCGACGCCCGGACGAGCGCGGTGCGGTCGGACGCGAACCGCAGCTCCAGCGTGAGCCGCAGCCCCGGCAGGTCGTAGGTCTGGCGGAGCGCGCCGGGCAGCGAGGTGAAGCGCGGGCTCGCCGCGGACGCGAGGTCGATCTCCTTGCCGTTCTCGCTGAGCGTGATGCGGCTGAACGCCTTGCTCAGCCACCACGGATACTCCTGCGCGATGTACAGCGGCCCGGTGAAGCCGCCGTAGGTGGACGTGTCGCCGGGCTTCGGCAGGGCGTAGGCGTGCCAGGCGCCCTGGTCGGCGAACACGTTGACGTCGCTGACCTCGGGCGGCAGGGCCTTCGCCGGGACGCCGTGCAGGTCGAGCACGTCGGCGTAGCCGGCGGGGCCCGGCGGCCGGGGAGGCGGGGCGGCCTCGGCGGCGCCTATGGGGAGGACGAGTGCGGAGCCGAGCGTCAGCCCGGCCAGGACATGCAGCGATCGACGCATGACGACCTCTTCGGAAGGGGGTGGGTTCAGGCGCGTGCGGTCTTGACGACCGCCGCTCCGTAGGGGGGAAGGCGCAGGGACCGGCGGACGCCGGCGCCGGTCAGCAGGTCGGTTCCGTCCGGCGCGGGCGTCTCGCGCTCCTCACCGCTCTGGTTGAGCAGGAAGTAGTAGGAGTGACCGGACCCGTCGCGGCGGGTGACCTCGACGCCCGGTGCGGCGTCGAGCACGGGGAGCACCCCGGCGTCGGCGAGCGCCTCGTCCAGCACGGCCCCGATCGCGTCGCCGAGGTGGCAGCCGACGTACCAGGCGCGACCCTCGCCGTAGGCATTGCGGGTGACCGCGGGGCGGCCCTCCAGCTCGCCGGACAGGTAGGTGCCCGCGACGTCGGCGGTCAGCGGCTCCAGCCACTCGCTCCACAGCGTCGCGGCGGCCCGCCGCCCGCCGATCTCCACCCGGACGGACGCGTCGTCGGGCACGGGCCAGAACTCGTCGACGACGACGCCGAGCACGTCGCGCAGCGGCGCCGGGTAGCCGCCGAGGTGGACGTGGTCGTGCTCGTCGACGATGCCGCTGAAGAAGCCGCACACGAGCCGCCCGCCGCCGGCGACGTACGAGGTGAGCCGCGCGGCCGTGGCCTCCGCCGTCAGGTACAGGTTCGGCGCGAGGACGAGCCGGTACCCCGCCAGGTCGGCGTCCGGCGGCACGAAGTCGACGGCGACGTTGCGGTCCGCCAGGGCGGCGTACCACGTCCGGACGAGGTCGCGGAGCCGGAGCCGGGCGGACGGGCGGTCGTCCAGCTCCAGCGCCCACCACGAGTTCCAGTCCAGGACGATCGCGACGTCCGACGCGATCCGGGTGCCCGCGACCTCGGCGAGCCGGGCGAGGTCGCGGCCGAGCGCCACGGTCGCGGCCCACTGCCGTCCCTCGGTCCCGCGATGCGGCAGCAGCGCGCTGTGGAACTTCTCCGCCCCGGCCCGCGACGCCCGCCACTGGAAGTGCAGGACGCCGTCCGCGCCGTGCGCGACCGTCTGCAGCGACCACAGCCGCGCCAGCGCCGGCGGCTTCGGCACGTTCACCGGACGCCAGCTCACCGCCGACGGCGCCTGCTCCATCAGCAGCCACGGCCGGCCGCCCTTCAGCGACCGCATCAGGTCGTAGTTCATCGCCGCACCGACGTGCGCCTCCGGATCCGCCGGATCCGGATACGCGTCGTCGGACACCACGTCCTCGTGCGCGGCCCACGTCCAGTAGTCGAGCGGCTTGAACATCGACATGAAGTTCGTCGTCACCGGCACGCCGGGCGCGACCTCGTCGAGCTCGGCCTTCTCCCGCAGGTAGCAGCCGAGGAGCGCGTCCGAGCAGAACCGCCGCCAGTCCAGCGCCTGGGTCGGGTTCACCGGGCCGGGCGCGGTGCGCGGCGGCTCGATCTCCTCGAACGTCCCGTAGCGCTGCGACCAGAAGTCGGTCGCCCACGCGGCGTTCAGCGCGGCGACGTCGCCGTACCGGTCGCGCAGCCAGCGCCGGAAGTCCGCCGCGGACGCCTCGCAGAAGCACTCGGTGACGTGGTCGCCGTACTCGTTGTGGACGTGCCACATCGCCAGCGCCGGATGGTCCCGGTACCGGGCGGCGATGGTGCGCGCCAGCCGCGCCGCCGCGTCCCGGTACACCGGGGACGACGGGCAGTAGTGCTGCCGGGACCCGAACTCCAGCCGCACCCCGTCCGCCGTGACCGGCAGGATCTCCGGACGCGCCCGCACCAGCCACGCCGGCGGGGACGCCGTCGCGGTCGCGATGTCGGCGGCGACGCCGTGCTCGGCGAGCAGGCCGAGGACCCGATCGAACCAGCCGAAGTCCCACTCGTCCGGTCCGGGTTGCAGCCGCGCCCAGGAGAACACGCCGACCGTCACCAGCGTGACCCCGGCCTCCCGCATCAGCCGGGCGTCCTCCGCCCACACCTCCTCGGGCCACTGCTCCGGGTTGTAGTCGCCGCCGTACAGCAGCCCCGGCACACGCGTGATCCCCCGGTTCGCTTCACTCATCCCTGTCATCGGGGGGGGGACGACCCCCCGCACCCCCCGGTTCGCTTCGCTCATCCTTTGACCGCACCCCCAAGAAGCCCGGACACGAACTGCTTCTGGAACAGGAAGAACAGCAGCATCACGGGCAGCGTCGCGAGGAACGAGCCGAGGATCAGCCCCGCGTAGTCGACGTGGCTCTGCCCGATGAGCGTGTACAGCGCGACGGGGGCGGTGTACTTGTCCTCGGTGTTCAGCATCAGCAGCGGCCACAGGAACGCGTTCCACTGCGTCATGAACGAGAAGATGACCAGCGCGCCGAGCTGCGGCCGCACCACCGGCAGCACGATCCGGTAGAAGATCCGCAGGTCGCCGGCGCCGTCCATGCGGGCCGACTCGATCAGCTCGTCCGGGAAGCCGAGGAACGCCTGGCGCATCAGGAAGATGCCGAACGAGTTCGCGAGGAACGGCAGGATCACCGCCTGGTAGGTGTCCACCCAGCCGAGGCTCGCCATCATCTGGAACAGCGGGACGAGCAGCACCTGGAACGGGATCATCATCGTCGCCAGCACCAGGCCGAGCAGCAGCCCGCGGCCCCGGAACCGGTACTTGGCCAGCCCGTACCCGCACATCGCGGAGATCAGTGAGCTGAGCACCGTGTACACGACGGAGACGCCGACGCTGTTCAGCATCACCCGGCCGAAGCCGATCGAGTGCTGGAGCGCGACCAGGTTGTGCAGCAGCCGCCCGCCCGGCAGGAACGGCGGCGGCGACGCGAACAGCTCGGCGTTGTCGCGGGTCGAGGCGACCACCATCCAGTAGAACGGGAGGGCGCTGACCAGCGCGCCGGCGGTGAGCGCGAGCACCGCGGCGGCGCGGCCGAGCAGGCGGACGCGGCGCGGCGCGGGCGGCCGGGTCCGCGTGCGCGGCGGTGTGCGGGGCGGCGTGCGCGGGGGTGTGGACGCCCGCGCGGGCAGGGAGGTCATCGCGACGCGTCCTTCCCGAGGAAGCGGAACTGCGCGTACGAGATCAGCCCGATGATCAGGACGACGACCCAGGCGATGGCCGCCGCGTAGCCGAAGTCCAGCTGCTCGAAGCCGACCTTGTACAGGTAGAGGACCGGCGACATGGTGGCGTTGCCCGGCCCTCCCTTGGTGAGCACGTAGTTCTCGTCGAACAGCTGCAGCGTGCCGATCGTCGAGGTGACGAGGCAGAACAGGACGACCGGCCGCAGCTGCGGCAGCACCACCCGGACGAACGTGGTCGCCGGCCCGGCGCCGTCGATCGCGGCGGCCTCGTACTGCTCCCGGCCGATGCCCTGCAGCCCGGCGAGCAGGATCACCGCGTTGTAGCCCGTCCACCGCCAGGTGATCGAGCCGATCAGCGCGATCCGCGCCCAGCCGGGGCCGTTCAGCCAGTCGACGCTCGGCAGCCCGACGGCGGTGAGCGCCTGGTCGACGAGGCCGTCATCGGTCTTCAGCAGGACGCGGAACACCACCGAGTAGGCGACCAGCATCGTCACGGCGGGCAGGAAGCAGGCGATCCGGTACGTCGCGCGGAACCGCAGCCACGACTGGTTCAGCCCGTACGCCATCGCGAGCGCCAGCGCGATCATGACCGGGACCTGGACGACGAGGATGAGCGCGATGTTCCGCATCGACGTCCAGAAGACGGGGTCGTGCATCATCCGGCGGTACTGCGCGAGCCCGACCCAGGTGGTGACGCCGTCGCGGTCGGCGGTGAAGCTCTGGTAGAGCCCGGCGAGCAGCGGATAGGCGAAGAACACGCCGAACAGCGCCGCCGCCGGGCCGGCGAACATCCACGGGGCCGTCCGCGAGGTCCGCCGCCGCCCGCGCGCGGAGGGCGCCTTCGTCCGGGCGGCCGCGACCGGTTTCCGGGCCGTCGTCTGCTGCGCCATGTCAGCCGGCGATCCGCCGGCCGGTGGCGGCGGCGATCTGCTTGGCGGCCGAGTCGAGCGCCCGCTTCGGATCCTCGCCGTGCAGGACGATGCCGGAGATCGTGCCGTTGACGATGTCGCGGGCCTTCGGCATGTCCTTGGTGTCCTCGACGGGCGGGACGCTGCTCTCCAGGTCGGCGAACGTCTTGAAGACGGGCTGGCCGCCGTAGTACTCCTGCGGGGCCGTGACGTACGGGTCCTTGAGGGCGGGCAGGTAGGCGGGGAACAGTCCCTCGGTCCTGAGCATGGACACCTGGTTCGCGGTGTCCGCGAGCATGAACTCGACGAACGCCCAGGCCGCCGCCGCGTTCTTCGTCTGGCCGCTGACGGCGAGGGCGGACCCGCCGTCGTTGGACGTCCGCACGCCGCCGGCGTCGAACGCGGGCAGCGGCACGACGCCGAACTTGCCTTTGAGCTCCTTCATCTCGTCGGTGAGGGTGCCCGACCACCACACCGCGTACGGGGTGGTCGCGACCTTGCCGGCCTTGGTGGCGGCGACGAGGCCGTCCCAGCCCTTCTCGAACTGGATGAGGCCCTTGCCGGCGAGGGTCTTCAGCAGCGTCGCGGCGCGCACGCCCTGCTGGTCGTTGACGGCGATGAGGCCGTTCTTCATGTAGTGCTGGCCCTGCTGCTGGAGCAGCATCGGGAAGACGCTGTCCTCTTCGGGGTCCATGACGAGGAGCTTCTTGCCCGTCCTGGCCTTGATGCGTTCGCCTGCGGCGACGTAGTCGTCCCAGGTGCGGATGGAGGCGGGGTCGACGCCGGCGTCCTTGAGCATGTCGGTGCGGTAGAAGAGGGCGCAGGGGCCGCTGTCCCAGGGCAGCGCGAAGACCTTGCCCTTCTCGTCGGTGACGTACTTCCAGGCGGCCTGCGCGAAGCTCGTCCGGTACCGCGCGGCGAGCGCGGTGACGTCGTAGAGGCCGCCGGGGAAGACGCCGATGTAGCCGGGCAGCCGGCCGCCCTCGACGGTGAGGACGTCGGGCAGGCCCTTGCCCGACTTCAGCCCGACGGTGATCTTGTCGTAGGCGTTGTCGTAGCCGATGTCGACGACCTCGACCCGAACTCCGGGGTGCCGCTGTTCGAAGGCGGGCGCCAGCCGCTTGAGCGCCTTCGCCGCCACGTCCCACGACCAGACGCTGACGGTTCCCTTGATCTGGCCGGACGCGGCCGAGCTCAGCGCGGGCCCGGCCTTGCGGACGCCGCCGGTCGCGCAGCCGGCGGCCGCGAACAGCGTCGAGACGACACCGGCGGTCAGCACCGTCCGCCGCTGGATGCCCGTCGCCATCTTGCCTCCAAGTGGATGCAGGGATAATGCTGTATACAGCACACTGCATCATGTGTTTTCGTCAAGAGGTCCGACGAGAAAGCGACGAAAGCGAGGGAGCGCGTGGGCGTTCACCCGTACATCCCGAACTCCGTGCCCGCGGTGAAGGCGGAGATGCTGGCCGCCGTCGGCGCCGCCGACGTCGCGGAGTTCTACGCGGACGTGCCCGAGTCCATCCGGCTCGGCCGCCCGCTCGACATGCCCCCGCCGCTGCGCTCGGAGGCCGCGCTCGTCCGGCACGTCGGCGGGCTGCTGGCCCGCAACACCGGCACCGGCGACGCCCTCAGCTTCCTCGGCGCGGGCTGCTACCGGCACCACGTCCCGGCGGTCGTCGACGAGGTGGTCAACCGCAGCGAGTTCCTCACCGCCTACGCGGGCGAGCCCTACGAGGACCACGGCCGCTTCCAGGCGCTGTGGGAGTACCAGTCGCTGATGGGCGAGCTGCTGGAGATGGACGTGGTGAACGTCCCGGTCTACGACGGGTACCAGGCGTCCGCGACGGCGCTGCGGATGGCCGGCCGGATCACCGGCGCGCGGCGGCTGCTGCTGGTCACCGCCGTCGCCGCGGACAAGCTCTCCAAGATCGAGGACTACGTACGGCCGGTGCACGACGTGGTCGCCGTCCCGGTCGACGCGTCCACCGGGCTGGCCGACCTCGCCGCCGTGCGGGCGGAGCTGGCGGCGGGCGACGTCGCCGCGGTCTACGCGGAGGCGCCGTCGGCGTCCGGCATCATCGACCCCGCGCTGAGGTCGCTGGCGGACCTCACGCACGGCGCGGGCGCCCTGTTCATCGCCGGATGCAACCCGATCTCGCTCGGCGTCGTCGCGCCGCCCGCCGCCTACGGCGCCGACATCGTGTGCGGCGACATCCAGCCCCTCGGCATCCACATGGCCTACGGCGGGCTGAACGGCGGGTTCATCGCCACCCGCGACGAGGAGCGGTTCGTCGCGGAGTTCCCGTCGCGGCTGTTCGGGCTCGCGCCGACCCGCGTCGAGGGCGAGTACGGGTTCGGCGACGTCGCCTACGACCGCACCTCGTTCGCGCTGCGCGAGGAGGGCAAGGAGTGGGTCGGCACCGCCGCCGCCCTCAACGGCATCACCGCCGGCGTCTACCTCGCGCTGATGGGCCCGCAGGGCATGCGCGAGATCGGCGAGACGATCATGGCGAACACCCGGTACGCGCTGGACCGGCTCGCCGCGGTGCCCGGCGTCGAGACGCCGTACGCCGCCGCGCCGCACTTCGCCGACTTCACCGTCCGCTTCCCCGGCTCCCGCACGTCAGCCGAGGTCAACGACGCCCTGCTGGAGCACGGGATCTTCGGCGGCGCGGTGCTGTCGCGGACCGACGCCCTCTACTGCGTCACCGAGGTGCACACCAGGGACGAGATCGACCGCCTCGCCGACACCCTCCAGGAGATCGTGAATTGACTTCCTTCCCTCCCCGAGGAGAGGGGAGTCCTACGGCTCGCGCCGCGGGCGTTTCTGCTTCACGGCCGACTGCGGAAGGGAGGATCCTTGCCGTCTGACATCGGCTCCACAGACATCGCCGGGGGTGTCCCCGGCTACGGCTCGACCAGCCGCAAGGATGTTCTTGGCCGCGTTGTGGTCCCGGTCGTGCCGGGTGCGGCAGCCCGGACACGTCCATGCCCGGGTCGAAAGACTCAACTCCGCCAGCCGGTGCCCGCAGGCCGAGCAGATCTTGGACGAGGGGTACCAGCGGTCGATCACCACCAGGGTGCGTCCGGCCCGCCGGCACTTGTACTCCAACTGCCGCCGGAACTCGCCCCATCCGCAATCAGAGATGGCGCGGGCGACCCTGCGGTTACGCACCATGCCAGAGACGTTCAGATCTTCGATGACGATGGTGTCGGCGTGACGGACGAGGTTGGTGCTCGTGCGGTGCAGGAAGTCGGTGCGGGCGTTGCGGACCTTGCGGTGCGCACGGGCGACGAAGGTGACATACCAGCGGCCGTCGGGCTCCCGGGAGATCACCACCATCGTCGGGTCCAGGGCCGCCAGGTCCACCTCGTCGAAGGACCACACGAAGACCAGCGGTGCGCTGGTCTTGGCCACGCGCAGCTCGCCGTCGCGCATGCGGAATGCCGAACGGGTGAAATGGGCGGACTGACGGGCGTTGCGGTTCTTGAATCGCGGAAAGCGGGCCCGTCCGGCAAAGAAGTTGACGAACGCTGCATGCTGATGCCGCAGCGCCTGTTGCAACGGCACCGAGGACACCTCGTTCAGAAAGGCCGGATTCTCGGTCTTCTTCCAAGCCGTCAGCGCCGCGTCGGCCTCCTTGTAAGAAGTGCGCCTGCCGTCGGCATGCCACGCGCGATGCCGCTCAGCGAGCGCCTTGTTCCACACCAGGCGCACACACCCGAACGTACGGCCGAAGATGGCCGCCTGCTCGGGGTTCGGGTAGGCCCGACATTTGTACGCCGTCCGCATGGCACCGAAGTTACCGAGACCAGCGGCCTCTGTGAAAGACCAAGCCACATGTCGGGGAACCCCGCTCTCGGAATGTGCCGGTCTCCCCGCAGCGGGGCGAACGAAGTTCGAATTCTTCTCCGGCCTGATGGCCAAGGCATTCCCCGGAGGATCAAGTGAAGACCGACCGCTCCCCTGTCTCTCGCGCCGACGCCGTGATCGGGCCGAAGCCGCCGCTGCGCCGCTTCCACCAGGCCCGCTGGGACGAGCCGCTGCTGTTCGAGCTCGGCAGCCCCGGCGAGCGCGGCGTGCTGGTGCCCGCGCCCGAGGTGCCGCTCGACGACACGCTCCCCGAGGGGCTGCGCCGCGCCGAGCCGCCCGCGCTGCCGGAGCTGTCGCAGCTGCACGTCCTGCGGCACTACCTGCGGCTGTCGCAGGAGAACCTCGGCGTGGACCTCAACGTCGACGTCGGGCAGGGCACCTGCACGATGAAGTACAGCCCGAAGGTGAACGACCAGTTCGTCCGCGACCCGCGCATCGCCGACCTGCACCCGCTGCAGGACGAGCGGACCGTGCAGGGCGTCCTGGAGATCGTCCACCGGCTGGAGGGGCTGCTCAAGGAGATCTCCGGGATGGACCGGTTCTCGCTCCAGCCGGGGGCCGGGTCCGCCGCGATCTACGCGAACGTGTCGATGATCCGCGCGTACTTCGCCGCGCGCGGCGAGACCGAGCGGGACGAGGTCATCACGACGATCTTCTCGCACCCGTCCAACGCCGCCTGCGCGAAGACCGCCGGGTTCAAGGTCATCACGCTGTACCCGGACGCCGACGGCTACCCCGACATCGAGGCGCTCAAGGCCGCCGTCGGGCCGCGCACGGCGGCGCTGCTCATCACCAACCCGGAGGACACCGGGATCTTCAACCCGCGGATCGAGGAGTTCGTCCGGATCGTCCACGAGGCGGGCGGGCTGTGCGCCTACGACCAGGCGAACGCCAACGGCATCCTCGGCATCACCAGGGCCCGCGACGCCGGCTTCGACCTGTGCCACTTCAACCTGCACAAGACGTTCTCCACCCCGCACGCGTGCGGCGGGCCCGCCGCCGGGGCCTGCGGCGTCACCGCCGAGCTGGCGCCGTTCCTGCCGACGCCGACGGTCGAGTTCGACGGCGAGCGCTACCGCCTGGACGACGACCGCCCGCAGTCGGTCGGGAAGATCCGGCCGTTCCACGGCGTCGTGCCGAACCTCGTCCGCGCGTACGCGTGGATCATGTCGCTCGGCGCCGACGGGCTGCGCGAGGCCGCCGAGGTCGCGGTGCTGAACAACAACTACCTGATGAAGAAGGTGCTGGAGATCCCGGGCGTGTCCGCGCCGTACGCGGCGGGGCGGCGCCGGATCGAGCAGGTGCGCTACAGCTGGGAGCGGCTGGCGGAGGAGACCGGCGTGCACACCGAGGACATCGGGCTCCGCACGGCCGACTTCGGCACCCACTACTGGACGAGCCACCACCCGTTCCTCGTCCCGGAGCCGATGACGCTGGAGCCGACCGAGTCCTACTCCAAGGCGGACCTGGACGAGTACGCCGCCATCCTCGCCGAGGTGGCGCGCGAGGCCCGCGAGGAGCCGGAGACCGTGCGGACGGCGCCGCACCGCTCCACCGTGCACCGCGCGCGCGAGGACGTCCTGGAGGACCCCGCGACGTGGTCGGTGACCTGGCGCGCCTACCGCCGCAAGGTCCTCGGCGGATGAGGTTCGGGCTGGTGGTCAACCCGGTCGCCGGGATCGGCGGCCGGGCCGGGCTGAAGGGCAGCGACGGCGCGGACGTTCAGGCGCGGGCGCGCGCGCTGGGCGCGGTGCCGCGCGCGGGCGAGCGGGCCGCGCTCGCACTGGCCGAGCTGCGGTCGCGGCTCGGCCCGGTGGAGGTGCTGACCGCCGCCGGTCCGATGGGCGCCGACGCCGCGCGTACCGCCGGGCTCGCGCCCACGGTCGTCTACGAGCCCGGTGACCCGACCACCGCCGCCGACACGCGGGCGGCCGCCGCCGCGCTCGCCCCGCTCGTGGACCTACTGCTGTTCGCGGGCGGCGACGGCACCGCCCGCGACGTGCGCGACGCGCTCGGCGACGGGGGCGGAGGCGGAGCTGAGGTGCCGGTGCTCGGCGTCCCGACCGGGGTGAAGATGCACTCGGCCGTGTTCGCCGTCCATCCGCGGGCCGCCGGCGAGGTCGCCGCGCTGTTCGCCGCGGGCGCCGGGACGCGCCCCGCCGAGGTCATGGACCTGGACGAGGACGCCGTGCGCGACGGCCGGGTCTCGGCCCGGCTCCACGGCCACATGGCGGTGCCGGACGTGCCGGTCCGCGTGCAGCAGCGCAAGATGGGCAGTTCGGTCACGTCCCCGTCGTCGGTCGCGGGCATCGCCGCCGAGCTCGCGGACCGGGCCGGGCCGTCCGATCTGCTCGTCCTCGGGCCGGGCGGCACCATGCGGGCGGTGGCCGCCGCGCTCGGCGCCGACGTGCCGGTGATGGGCGTCAACGTGCTGCGCGACCGGCACGCCGTCGCGGTGGACGTGGCGTCCGGCCCGTTGGAGAAACTGGTCCGGTCGGCGCCGGCGTGGCTGGCGGTGACGCCGATCGGCGGGCAGGGGTTCCTGCTCGGCCGCGGCAACCAGCAGATCTCCCCGGACGTCGTGCGCGCCGTCGGGCGCGACCGGCTGATCGTCGTCGCGACCGAGGCGAAGCTCGCGGGCCTCGGCGGCCGCCCGCTGCTCGTCGACACCGGCGACGAGGCCCTCGACGCCGAACTGCGCGGGCACGTCCCCGTCCTGACCGGGCACGGCCGCGCCGCCATGTACCCCGTCCACTGACCTCACGACCCCGTCCACTGATCTCACGAGAAGGAGAAGCGGTTGATCACTCTGGAGGGCAAGCGCGCCGTGCTGACCGGCGCCGCGTCCGGCATCGGGCGGGCCACCGCCGAGCTGATGGCCGGGCTCGGCGCCGCCGTCGTCCTCGCCGACGTCGACGAGGCGGGCGCCGAGGTCGCGGCGGGCATCGAGAAGGCGGGCGGGCGCGCCGCGTTCGTCCGCGCGGACGTGTCCCGGGCGGACGACTGCGCCCGCGCCGTCGCGACCGCGCGGGACCGGTTCGGCGGCCTCGACGTGCTGTTCAACAACGCCGGGATCATCCGCCGCACCACCGTCACGGAGATCACCGAGGACGACTGGGACCTCGTGATGGCGGTCAACGTCCGGTCGGTGATGCTGATGAGCCGGTACGCCGTTCCGCTGCTGGAGGCGGCGGGCGGCGGCAGTATCATCAACACCGGCTCGGGCTGGGGCATCCAGGGCGGCGCGCGGGCGGTGTCGTACTGCGCGTCCAAGGGCGCGGTGGTGAACATGACCCGGGCGATGGCGATCGACCACGGCGCGAGCGGGATCAGGGTCAACTGCGTGTGTCCGGGGGACACGGCCACCGGCATGCTCGCCGAGGAGGCCCGCCAGCTCGGGGAGCCGGCCGAGGCGTTCTACGCCGACGCGGCCGACCGGCCGCTCGGCCGGATCGGGCAGCCGGCCGACATCGCGCGGACGGTGGCGTTCCTGGCCAGCGACGCGGCCGCGTTCGTGAGCGGTGCGGTGATCCCGGTCGACGGCGCCGGGACGACGTGACGACGATGCGGCCGCCGGCCGTCTGGAGAGGGTGACGCGAGCATGGCGATCGAACGGCGCCCGCTGCGCGAGCAGATCAAGGACGAGATCCTGGAACGGCTCGGCCGCGGCGAGTTCGCGCCCGACCAGCCGATCAACGAGATGGCGCTCGCCGCGGAGCTGGGGGTCAGCCGCACCCCGCTGCGCGAGGCCCTGATCGGGCTGGAGCGCGAGGGGATCATCGTCAGCGAGCGGGGCAAGGGGTTCCGGTTCGCGCCGATGAGCCCCCGCGAGTTCCACGACCTGACCACGATCGTCGCGGCGCTGGAGTCGCTGGCGCTGGAGCTGACCGATCCCGGGCATCTGCGGTCGGTGGCGCCGCGGCTGCTGGAGGAGGCGCGGGCGTTCTCGGTGCCGGAGGCGGAGTACGAGGTCATCGAGCGCTACGACGACGCGTGGCACGACCTGATGCTGTCGGGCTGCCCGAACGAGCGGCTCATGGACCTCATCACCTCGCTGAAGCTGACGATGCACCGGTACGAGCGGGTCGTGGTGGGCGACCGCGAGGTCCTCGAACGGTCCGCGGAGGAGCACGAGCGGATCGCCGAGCGGCTGGTCGCGGGCGACGTGCCCGGGGCCGTCGTGGCGCTGAAGGCCAACTGGATGAGCGGGAAGGACCGGATCATCAAGCGCCTGGAGGCGTGACGGCCCACCGGTCTTCTCGGCCGCACCGTCCGGGGCCGCGGTGCATCAGTTCCGCGGCACGGGGAACGGTTCCCGGTCGTGAGCGACGCCATCCTGGAGTACCTGCGCGGCCTGATGTCGTCGCCGTGGATCTACGTGGCGCTGTTCGGGCTGTCGATGGTCGACGCCTTCATCCCGATCTTCCCCAGCGAGTCGCTGGTGGTGACCGCGGGCGTGTTCGCCCACCACGGCAAGCCGTGGCTGCCGCTGGTGATCGTCACCGCGTGGGCGGGCGCGTTCTGCGGCGACCACGTCTCCTACTTCATCGGCCGCTACGCGGGCGGCTGGCTGGAGCGGGTATGGCTGCGTCCGGGCAGCCGCCGCCGCAAGGCCTACGACCAGGCCGGGAAGCTCCTCGACAAGCGCGGCGGCCTCGTCCTGCTCATCGCCCGCTACATCCCCGGCGGGCGGACGGCCGCGACCCTCGTGATGGGCGCCGTCGCCTACCCGCTGCACTCGTTCTCGCTGTTCGACGCGCTCGCCACCGGCCTGTGGGCCACGTACTCGACGATGATCGGCTACCTGGGCGGGGCGGCGTTCCAGAACGACCCGTTCAAGGGCCTGCTGCTCGGCCTCGGCATCGCCATCGGCGTGTCGGTCCTGGTCGAGGCCGGACGCTGGCTGTGGCAGCGGTTCGGGCCGTCCGGGCATGGCGGCGGGTCCCGGCGGGACGCGGACGAGGCGGCGGACCGCCGGTCCCGCTGACGCCGGCCCGGCCGTGCGGGCGCGTCAGCGGGGGTAGCGCGTCCCCCGGCTCGGGGGCGGTCAGCGGCGGCCCAGCCGGCGCTCGGTCGGGCCCGCCCCGTACGGCAGGTCGTAGTACTCGAAGACGGCCTGCTCCTCGCTCGCGGGCAGCTCGCCGTCGGTGCCGATCGAGGGCGCGCCCTTCACTTCCTTCTTGTCGTGGGCGAGCCGCAGGTGCCCCGGCCCCACGGCGGCTCCGGCGAGCGGCGCGAACACCAGCCGCTGCCGCGTCGGCAGCCCCACCTTGACGGTGGCGAAGGACGGCTGGTCGGTGGCGGTGTCGACGTACACCGCCTCCAGCTCCCCGATCCGGCTCCCCGACGGGTCGACCACGTCGTGCCCCCGCCACTCCCGCATGTCCTCTATGGCGAACATGTCACACACACCCAGACATCAAGTCGTTCTTCCCCTTAATCCACATCTACCCAGTTCAGAGCGGATATCTCGGTGCCGCGCGGCGGCGGGCTCACAAGGGGCTCAGGACGAGCTCGGCAGCGGGAAGGGGGCGCCGTCGAGCCGGAGCGCCCAGACGGCCTTCGTCGTGGCGAGGCCGTTGGTCAACGAGTCGGCCCGCAGGGCGGCGACTACGATCTGGTCGTGGGCCGGGGCGGCCGACGCCTGCAGCTCCAGGTGGACGGTCGCCGCTCCGCGCGCGGGGATCGTCATGATCTTGTCGGAGACGTCCTCGAAGGACCGGCAGCTGTAGTCCGCCACGACGAACGGGTCCTCGGGCGTCGCGTCCGGGTCCTGCCGGCCGTCGGCCCGGCCGGTGCCGAGTTCCAGGCCCGGGGTCGAGCTCCGGCCGGAGTCCTCGGTCCAGCCGGTCGGGTCGTCGTTGTGGATGGTCAGCGTGACCGGGTACACGGTGGCGGTCCGCATCCGGCCGCAGCCGGTGTGCCGGGTCGGCTTGCCGATGGTCATCGTCATGCGGGCGCGCACCGCGTCGTTCTCGCCCTCGGCGGGGAGCGCGAACGTGTGGGAGGCGCTCCTGGCGCCGTCGCCGCCGGACGACGCCAAGGCGGCGGCGCCGAGCCCCGCCGCCGTCGTCACGAGGGCCGCGGCTCCCGCGAACAGGCCCAGGCGGAGCCGCCGCGTCCCGCCCCGCCCCGCGCCGCCCGTGCCGGGCGGAAGGTTCACGTTGTGCATGGTCACGTTGTACGGTCCGGGACGATCACCGGGCCAGGCCCGCGCCGTCCCCGGTTTCGGGGACAGGACGGTCAGCGCTGGTCGGCGGCGTCCCGGCCCGGCTCCGGCAGCGGGACGCGCAGCTCCACGCAGGTGCCCGCGCCGGGCGCCGCGTCCACCCGCACGGTGCCGCCGACGTCCGCCACGCGCCCCTCGACCGAGCGGGACAGCCCGAGGCCCCGGGGGCGGGCGGCGGGGTCGAACCCGCGGCCCTGGTCGACGACGGTCACCACGACCGCGCCGTCCTCCACGGCGGCCCCCAGCACGGCCCGGTCCGTCCCGGCGTGCTTGATCACGTTCGTCAGGGCCTCGTGGCAGGCGTCGAGCAGCGCGCCCGCCACCGCGTCCGGCACGCCCGACAGGTCGTCGTGCGGAGGCGGCGGAAACCGCACCGCCACCCGCAGCCCGTCGCGGGCGCGGTCGCGCGCGAGCGCCTGGAGGCCCGACGCCAGGTCGGGGACGTCGCCGTCCGGCACGGCGCCGCCCCGCTCCACGAGCCAGCGCAGCCAGGCCGCCTCGGCCCGCACCTGGTCGCGCATCCAGGCGTCGGCGACCCACGTCCCGCCGCCGAGGGTCTCCAGCGTCTGCAGGACGCGGTCGTGCAGCATCCGCGACTGGCGCTCCCGTTCCGCCTCGACGGCCCGCCGCCGCGCCAGCTCCAGCGCCGCCGCGCGGGAGGCGTCCAGCTCCGCGGCCATCCGGCGCAGCTGCCGCGCGACGAACCAGACGACGGGCGCGATGCCGAGGTAGCTGGCGGCGTTCGGCACGGCGTTCCACAGCGGCTGCCCGCTGGACAGGTGGTCGGCGGCCCCGTAGACCAGCGCGAGCGTCGCGGCGCCCACCGCGACCTGCCAGGCGCGCGGGAACAGCAGGCCGAGCGCGCACGACCCGACGAGCGTGTACGGGTAGGCGAAGAACCCCCAGGTGTGGACGTCGGCGCCGGCGACCAGCGCCGCGTTGGCCGCGAGCGCGGCGCAGCCCGCCGCCAGGTCCGCCCAGCCCGCCCGCGGATCGGGCCCGCCCCGCCGCAGCGCCCACCCGGCCAGCAGCATCGACTCCGCGAGCATCGCGGCCGCCAGGACGACGGCGAGGCCGAGCAGCTGCCCGCCGCCCGCTCCGGTGCCCAGCGCCACCGCGACGTTGAGCAGGGCCGCCAGCCGGGTGGCGAGCAGCGACCACGCCTCCATCCGCACCACCCGCGCCGCCGCCGCGTCAGCCGGGCGGGCCGCCGCGTCAGCCGGGCGGGCCGCCGCGTCCACCGGGGTCCCCTTCGGCGAGGTTGCGGGCGAACCAGGCCAGCTCCGCCTTGTTGCCCAGCCGGAGCCTGGCGCGGATCCGCTTCACGTACGTGTCGACCGTGGACGGCGCGACGCCCATCCGCCGCGCGGCCTGCGCGTGCGTCATCCCGCGGGCGATCCAGTCGAGCGCCTCCCGCTCGCGGGCCGTCAGCGCCGTCCGTTCGCCGCCCGGCCGGCTCCGCTCCGCCGCCCCGACGATCGCGGCGAGCTGCGGCGACAGGGCGAACCCGCCGGCCGCCACCTCGCGGACCGCCGCCCGCAGCGCGTCCTCCTCCATGTCCTTGGTGGCGTAGCCGGCCGCGCCCGCCGCCATGCAGGCCAGCACGTCCGCCGGGCGGCTCGCCGCCGACACCACCAGCACCCGCGTGACCCGGCTCAGCTCCCGGACCGCCGCGACGGACGGGCGGTCCCCGTCCAGGTAGAGGTCGCACAGCACCACGTCGCAGCCGCCCGGGTCGGGCAGGGCGGCGGGCGCCGCGACCGAGGCGACGACCCGGACGTCCGCGTCCTCGGCGAGGATCGCCGCCAGGCCCCGCCGGGCCACCGGGTGGTCGTCGACGATCGCCAGCCGCAGCACGGCCCCATTGTCGCGGCGGCGATCATCCGGCGGAAGCCGCCCGGCGCGGCACCGGAACCACCTCACCACCGTCCGACCGGCATCGACGCCGTCAAGGTGGGCATGGGAGGCGGGAGGGCTGGAGGTCTCATGCGCGTGCTGGCGGTTCGGACCGTTCTTCCGGAACATCGCTATGACCAGCAGCAGATCACCGAGGCCGTCGCCGGGACGGTGCGGACCGACCAGCGGCTCCTCGCGCGGCTCCACTCCGCGACGCAGGTGAGCGGCCGCAACCTCGCGCTGCCGATCGAGGACTACGACCGGCTCACCGACTTCACCGCCGCCAACGACACCTACATCGCCACCGCGCTGGACCTGGCGGAACGCGCCGTCCGGGACGCCCTCGACGGCGCCGGCCTCGACCCCGGGGACGTCGACCACCTGATGTTCTGCTCGTCGACCGGGGTGGCGACCCCGTCGCTGGACGCCGCGCTGGCGCAGCGGGTGGGGCTGCGCGAGGACATCCGGCGGCTGCCGGTGTTCGGGCTGGGCTGCGCGGCCGGCGCGGCCGGGCTGTCCCGCGTCCACGACTACCTGAGCGCCTGGCCCGAGCAGGTCGCGGTGCTGGTCTGCGTCGAGCTGTGCTCGCTGACGGTCCAGCGCGACGACGCGTCGGTGGCGAACCTGGTGGGCAGCGGCCTGTTCGGCGACGGCGCCGCGGCCGTGGTCGCGGCCGGCGACCGGCGGAGGGTCCGCGTGCGGCGGCCGGACGGCCCGGGCCGGGGCCCGCGCGTCGTCGCGACCGCGAGCCGCCTCTACCCGGGCACGTCCCGGCTGATGGGCTGGAACGTCGGCGAGCACGGCTTCCGCATCGTGCTGGCCGCCGACCTCGTCGACCACGTGAAGGCGACCCTGGCCGACGACGTCGCCGCGTTCCTCCAGGGGCACGGCCTGTCCCCCGGCGAGATCGCCTCGTGGGTCTGCCATCCGGGCGGCCCCAAGGTGATCGAGACGATCGCCGAGGCGTTCGGGCTCGACTCCGGCGAGCTGGACCTGACCTGGGAGTCGCTGCGCGGCGCCGGGAACCTGTCGTCGGTGTCGGTGCTCAACGTGCTGGAGCAGACGATCGCGCGGCGGCCGCGGCCGCCCGGCGCGCCCGGCCTGCTCATGGCGCTCGGCCCGGGGTTCTCCGCCGAGATGGTGCTGCTGCGGTGGTGACCCCCTGATCGCCTACACGCTGCTGATCCTGCTCGTCGCCGCCGAGCGGCTCGCCGAGGTCGCCCTGTCGCGGCGCCACCTCGCGTGGGCCAGGCGGCGCGGCGGCGTCGAGTACGGGCGGCGGCACTATCCGGGGTTCGTGGCCGTCCAGGTCTTCCTGCTGGCGGGGGCGCCGCTGGAGGTCTGGCTGCTGCACCGGCCGTTCGTCCCGGCCCTCGGATGGCCGATGCTGACCGTCGCCGTCCTCGCCCAGGCGCTGCGCTGGTGGTGCATCGCGTCGCTGCGGGAGCAGTGGAACACCCGGGTCGTCACCGTCCCGGGGCTCCCGCTCGTCGACCGCGGCCCGTACCGCCTCCTGCGCCATCCGAACTACGTCGCCGTGGTCGCGGAGGGCGTCGCGCTGCCGCTCGTCCACACGGCGTGGCTCACGGCGTCGGTCTTCACCGTCGCGAACCTCGGGATGCTGGCCGTGCGGCTCCGCGTCGAGAACGCGGCGCTCCGGCAGGCGCCTCCCGCGGAGGCCGCGCAGAGCGCGCGCTGACGACTCCGCTGGGTTCATCGCTCGTTTACTGAACGTGGTCGCGGGTACCCGCCGATCGTCGGGGAAGGCGAACCGCGCGGGCGGGAGGGGCGGGCAGTGGCGTTTCCTGGAGCGTCCCTGGCCAGGGCGGCGCTGAACGTTCCGGCCGCCGCCGCGGACGCGGCGTCGAGCCTGGCCGCCAAGGGCGCGGAACTGGGCGCGCGGACCACCGCCACCGGCGTGCGGACGGGTGCGCGCCACACGTCCCACATCCTCGGGGCCTTCGCGTCCCTCGCCTCGGGCGGGCGAAGGCGGCGGGTCTGGGCGCACGGCGGCCGGGCCCACATACAGACCAACGGGCTGGGGGGCGGCGGGGAGCGCCACCGCCGGTACGTGAGGGCGCTGACGGAGGCGCTGCGCGCTCTCGAAGGCGTGGACTGGGCGGAGGTCAACGCGGTCACCGGCCGCGTCTTGGTGACGTACGCAGAAGGCGCCGTGGACCCCGCCGACCTCGTCTCGATCATCGAGGACGTCGAAGAGGCGCACGACGCGGACACGTTCGACCACGGCGCGCACGCGATGCCGCCCGACGACGACGCGGCCTGGGCGGCCGCCACGTCCTCGCTCGTCGCCGACTGCGCCGGGGCCGTCGGCGCCGTCGCCGCACGGCTGCTGAACCTCCCGCCGATGCCGAGCCCCGTGCGGGCCGCGGTGTCCGTCGCGGACGCGCTGCCGCGCTGCCGATCGGTGCTGGAGCGGCAGCTCGGCAGGCTCCGCGCCGACGCGCTGCTCGGCGCCGCCAACGCCGTCGTCCAAGGGGCCGGGCAGGGCATCGCCCCGCTGGCCGCCGACGCCGCGCACCGCGCCTTCCAGCTCTACGAGATCGGGGCGCGCCGCGACGTGTTGCGGCGCCGCGAACCGGACCTCTCGGTCGCCGGGGAGCTGCCGCACGCCGGCGCCGGCCGCGCCGAGCGGCCGTGTCCGCTGCCGGACGGCCCGGTCGAGAAGGCCGGGAACCGGACGGCGCTCGGGCACCTGCTCGGCGGCGCCGCGGTCCTGGCGGGCACACGGGACGCGTCCGCCGCCGCCGCCCTGCTGCTGGCGACCGTCCCGAAGGCGGTGCGGCACGGCCGGGAGGCGTTCGCCGCGGTGCTGGGGCACGACCTGGCGGTCCGCGGCACGGTCGTCCTCGACCCCACCGCGCTGCGCCGCCTCGACCGGGTCGACGCCGTCGTCATCGACTCGGGAGTGCTGTGCGACGGGGAGCTGCGCCTGCTGTCGGCCGTCGCCCTCACCGAAGGCATGGACGACGCGGACGTCTGGCGCGCCGCCGGCACGGTCCTGGCCGGCCGCGAGCCGGACGACCTCACGGGACCGGGCCCCTGGCCCGCGGACGGCGACGGGGACGCGTGGCGCCTCGCGCGCGCGCCGGACGCCCCGTCCGGCGGCCCCGCCGACCCGCAGGGCGTCACCCTCGACCTGCTGGACCGGCGCGACCGGCGCTGCGGCCGGGTACGGGTCGGCTCCTCGCTCGACCCCCTGGCGGAGGCGCTGCTGTCGGCGGCGCACGAGGCGGCCGACGTGGTCGTCCTGACCGAGCACGCCAGCATCCAGGAGCTGGTCGCCTGGGGCGACGACTCCCCCGTCGACGTCGGCGGCCTGGCGGAGTCCGTGCGCCGCCTCCAGCGCGACGGCCACGTCGTGCTGGCGATCTCCAGCGGGCAGGACGAGGCGCTGGACGCCGCCGACGTCGGCGTGAGCGTGCTCCGCGGCGGCCGCGGCCTCGCCGACTGGCGCGCCGACCTCGTGACCGGCCCCGGGCTCGCCGGCGCGTGGCGGCTGCTGACCGCCGTCCGTCCCGCGCGGCGCGCCAGCGACCGGGCCGCGGAGCTGTCGCTGAGCGCGTCAGCGCTCGGCGCGCTGCTGATCGCGGGACGCCGACGCCGCCGGCGCGTCGGCGGGCCGCTGCTGCGCCGGGCCGTCGCGTCCTGGCCGGACCTGCCGCCCGTGCACGCGGCGTCCCTCATGGCGATGCTCGCCAACGGGCTGAGCGCCCGGCGGCTGGAGCACCGGCCGCTGCCGCCCCCGGTCGTCCGGGACGCCTGGCACGCCCTCACCGCCGAGGAGGCCGCCCGGCGGCTGGCCCGCGCCGCCGGTCCCGGCGAGGACCGGGAGCCGCGGACGGCCGGCCCGCTGGTGCAGCGGACCGCCATACGGCCGGTGAAGGCCGTCCTGCGGCTCGCCGCCGCGGTGCGGCAGGAGCTCGACGACCCGCTGACCCCGGTGCTCGCGCTCGGCGCCGCCGCGTCCGCCGTGGTCGGCTCCAGCGTGGACGCGCTGCTGGTCAGCAGCGTCATGGCGGGCAACGCCCTGATCGGCGGCGCGCAGCGGATGCGCGCGGAGAAGGCCCTCGGCGAGTTGATGCTCGGCCAGCAGACCCGCGCCCGCCGGGTGCGGGCCGCCGCCGCGCCGGACCGGACGGCCGCCGACCCGTTCGCGCACCTGCGGACCGCCGCCGTCGAGCAGATCGCGGCCGGCCGGCTGCGCGTCGGCGACGTGATCCAGCTCCGCTCGGAGGACCTCGTCCCGGCGGACGCCCGGCTGCTGTGGGCCGAGTCCCTGGAGGTGGACGAGGCCACCCTCACCGGCGAGTCCGTGCCCGTCGACAAGAACGTCGAGCCGTCGCCCGGCGACGACCCCGCCGACCGGCACTGCATGCTGTACGAGGGCACCACGGTCGTCGCGGGCAGCGCGATCGCCCTGGTCGTCGCCACCGCCGAGGCCACCGAGAGCGGGCGCGCCGCCGCGCTCGCCGGGACGGCCGACGCCTCGTCCAGCATGCAGGCGCGGCTGGCGGAGCTGACCCACCAGGCGCTGCCCGCCACGCTGCTCGGCGGCGCGGCGGTCACCGTGCTCGGCATGCTGCGCGGCCTGCCGCTGCGGCGCGCGCTCGGCTCCGGCGTCGCGGTCGCCGTCGCGGCCGTGCCCGAAGGGCTGCCGCTGGTCGCCACCCTCTCCCAGCTCGCGGCGGCGCGGCGGCTGTCGCGGCTCGGCGTGCTGGTCCGCTCGACGCGGGCGCTCGAAGCGCTCGGCCGGGTCGACACCCTGTGCTTCGACAAGACCGGCACGCTCACCGAGGGACGGCTCCGGCTCGTCCGCGCGACGGGCCCGGCCCGCCCGCACCCGCTCACCGGCGAGGGCGAGCGGCGCGTCCTGCGCGTCGCGGCGCGCGCGTGCCCGCCGCCGGGGAGCCGGCAGGTCCCGCACGCCACCGACCGCGCCGTCCTGGACCGGGTCGGCGACCTGCCGCCGGACGGCCGGTGGTCCCTCGCGGAGGAGCTGCCGTTCGAGACCACCCGCGGCTTCTCGGCGTCGCTCGGCCACGACGGCTACCGGACGGTCCTCGCGGTGAAGGGCGCGCCGGAGGTGCTGCTGGCCCGCTGCACCCGCGTCCACACCTCCGCCAACCGCGACGAGCCGCTCACCGCGTCCCGGCGCCGCGCCGCCGCGTCGACCGTGCGGCGGCTCGCCGGGCAGGGGCTGCGCGTGCTCGCCATCGCCGAGCGCCCCGTCCCCGACCCCGGGGCGGTGCGCGGCCGGATCGCCGACCACGTCGAGGACCTCGCACTGCTCGGCTTCATCGGCATCGCCGACACCCCGCGGCCCACCGCGCAGGAGGCCGTGCGGCGGCTCGGCGCCGCGGGCGTCCGCACCACCATGATCACCGGCGACCACCCGGACACCGCCGCGGCCGTCGCCGCCGAGCTCGGCATCCCCGACGCGGACCGGGTCCTCACCGGCGCGGAGCTCGACGCGATGGCCGCCGCCGACCGGATCGCCGCCGTCCAGCGGGCCGCGGTGTTCGCCCGCGTGTCGCCCGCGCAGAAGGTCCGGATCGTCAAGGACCTGCGGCGGGCCGGCCGGGTCGTCGCGATGACCGGCGACGGCGCCAACGACGCCGCCGCCATCCGCCGCGCCGACGTCGGCATCGCGGTGGTCGGCCGCGGCTCCGGCGCCGCCCGCATCGCCGCCGACCTCGTCCTCACCGCCCCCGACACGGCGCTCATCCTGGACGCGCTGCGCGAGGGCCGCGCGCTGTGGAACAGCGTCCGCGACGCCGCCGCGATCCTCGTCGGCGGCAACGCCGGCGAGGTCTCCTTCACCGTCCTCGGCACCGCGCTCAGCGGGGACGCGCCGCTCAGCACCCGGCAGCTGCTCGTGGTGAACATGCTCACCGACATGCTCCCGGCGCTCGCCGTCGCGATCACGCCGGCCGACTACGGCGGGGACGGGGCGGCGCCGCTCGGCGGCGAGCCGGTCCGCGGCTTCACCGGCCGCGAGATGCGGCGGGCGCTTGCCGTCCGCGGGACCGCGACCGCCGCGGCGGCGCTGGTGTCCTGGCAGCTCGGACGGCTGACCCGGCTCGTCCCGGGGGGCCGCCGCCGGGCCTCCACGATGGCGCTCGCCGCGCTGGTCGGCGCGCAGCTCGGGCAGACGCTGATCTCCCGCTGGCGCAGCCCGCTCGTCATGGCGACCTGCGCCGTCTCGGCCGCCGCGCTGGTCGCGGTGATCGAGACGCCGGGCGTCAGCGGGTTCTTCGGCTGCACGCCGCTCGGGCCGGGCGCCTGGGCGATCGTCACGGCGTCGGCGGTGGCGGCGACGCTGGCCGCCGCCCTGGCGCCGCGCCTGCTGCCGTCCCCCGCCCCCGTCCCCGAACCGGCCTGACGACCGCCGCGCCGCCGGTCAGCCCATGCTCTTGGCGCCGTCCAGGGCCTCGCGGATGATGTCGGCGTGCCCCGCGTGCTGGAGCGTCTCGGCGGCGATGTGCATCAGCACCAGGCGGGCCGACCAGTGGGTGTCGGCCTGGAACCAGGGCGCCTTCGGCAGCGGCTGGGAGGCGTCCAGGTCGGGCAGCGAGACGATCAGCTCGTCGGTCCGCCGCGCGACCTCCTCGTAGTCCGCCAGGACGCCGTCCAGGGTCTCGCCGGGCAGCATCCGGAACTCGTCGGCGCGGCGCTGGAAGTCCGCCTCCGTCATGGCGGTGAAGTCGGGCATCGCGGACGGCCCCTCCAGGATGAAGTCCACCCAGCCCCGCTCGCACGAGGTGACGTGCTTGATCAGGCCGCCGAGGCACAGCTCGCTCGCGGTCGTCCGCAGCCCGGCCTGCTCGTCGGTGAGGCCGCGGGCGGGGAACCGCAGGAAGTGCCGGGCCTTGGCCAGCAGCGCCAGCAGGTCGGCGCGCTCGCCGGTCACCGCCGGGGCGTCCTCGCGCGTTCCGCCGACGATCGCGTGCTCGGTCATGGTCCGTACCTCCTGGTCTCGTCCTTCTCCCTGACAACGACCACGCTACGGGCCATAGCGGCCACTTTCTGACCTCAATTGCGGGAGACTCGGAACCATGGCGAACACCAGCAACCGCACCCTGCGGCTCCTCTCGCTGCTGCAGAGCCACCGCTACTGGCCGGGCGCCGAGCTGGCCGAACGCCTCGACGTCTCGCAGCGCACGCTGCGCCGCGACGTCGACCGGCTGCGCGAGCTCGGCTACCCCGTCGAGGCCCGGCGCGGCGTCGACGGCGGCTACCAGCTCGCCGCGGGCGCGGCCCTGCCGCCGCTCGTGATCGACGACGAGGAGGCCGTCGCGCTCGCCGTCGGCCTCCAGGCCGCCGCGCAGGGCCCGGTGGACGGGATCGCCGAGCCGTCCCTGCGGGTCCTCGCCAAGATCGTCCAAGTGATGCCGGGCCGGCTGCGCCGCCGCGTCGAGGCGCTGCGCGCCATGACGGTGACCGGCGGCTGGGGCGGGCCCGCCCGGACCGACGTCGACCCCGACGTCCTCACGTCCGTGGCGCTGGCCTGCCGCGACACCGAGCGGCTCCGGTTCGCCTACACCGCCGCCGACGGGCGGCGCACGGAGCGGCACGTCGAGCCGCTCCGGCTCGTGTCGCTGGGCCGCCGCTGGTACCTCGTCGCCTACGACCTCGACCGCGCCGACTGGCGCAACCTCCGCGTCGACCGGATCGCGGACCCGGCGGGCACCGGCGCCCGCTTCCGCCCCCGCGAGCTGCCCGCCGCCGACGCCGCCGAGTTCGTCCGCGCCCGCCTCGACGCCGTGCCCCGCTCCCACCGCGTCGAGGTGCTGGTGGACGCGCCCGCCGCGGCGGTCCGCGAGCGGATCGGGCGCTGGGCCGCCGCCGAGGAGGCCGGGCCGGACCGCTGCCGCGTCCGCTTCACGTCCGACTCGCTGGACTGGGCGGCCCTGGCCGTCGGCGCGATCGGCGCCGACTTCCGGGTGGTGCACCCGCCCAAGCTGGTCGACCTCCTCCGCGACTGGGCCGACCGCTTCCACCGCGCCTCGTCCGTCCCCCGGGACGGCTGACGCGGGCGCCGGTCACCTCGGCAGGGCGGACGGGGCGCCCGGACCGCCGATGACCGGGCCGTCCGGCCAGAGCGCGGCGAGGTCCGACGGGGTGAGCGGGGCCCGGTACGCGGCCCGCAGCACCTCCCGGGACGTCTCGCCGCCCGCCTCGGCGAGGGCCGCGAACCAGTCCATCCCGGCCGGGTACGCCCACATGTAGGAGCGGTGCTCCGGGTTCGTCCCCCGATCGGCGAGGGCGCCCGCGATGGCCTTGTCCGTCATCCACGGGACCGCCGCGCGCAGATGGGCGGCGCACTCGGCGGCGGGCGTCCCGGCGTTGATCGCGCGGTGGACCTGGGCGAGGACGAGCTGCACGTAGTGGCCGAGCCGGACCCGCGCCGTCAGCACCCGGTCACCGGGCAGGAGGAACAGCGGCCACGCCTGGGCGAGCCCTTCGAGCATCACCTGATGCGGTGCGTGGACGCTGAGCAGCCGCACCCACGGGACGTCCTCGGCGGACGCCCGCTCGGTGAGGCTCGCGCTCTGCAGCCCGTGGCCGAGCACCTCGTGCAGCGCGAACTGCCGGGCGCCGGACTCGGTGAACGCGACGTTCGGGAGGTTGAGCCGGAGCCGGACGTCGTGGCCCGCGCCGTCCAGCCAGTAGGCCCAGTACGCGTCCACCTCGGCGGTCTCGATGGTCAGCGTGTATTCGGCGGTGCCGCCCGTCGCCTCCCGGACGGCGGGCTCCAGTTCGGCTGCGGCCTGCCGGATGGCGTCCGGGGCGTCGCGGACGTCCAAGGGCCCTTCCATCTCCCGGAGTTCGGCGTTGGCGTCCGGCCCCCAGCCGATACCGAGGGCGGACAGCGCGGCGCGGGCCCGGTCGCCGCGCTCCGCCACGTACTCCTCGGGCCACCCGGCGGTGCCGCACCCCTGCGTCCTGCGGACGTAGTCGCCGAGGGGCGGCCGCTCGCCGAGCAGGGCGCCGAGGTAGGCGAGGTCGGCGTCCAGGCGCGCCGCCACCGGTCCGGCGGCGTCCGCGCGCAGCTCCGCGAGCCGCCGGTGGACGGCCAGCCGGTCGGAGGCCGGTTCGGGCTCCACCCCCTCCGGACGGCAGTCGAAGTCGATGATCGGGGACCCGCCGCGGGCCGTCTCATGGGCGTTCCACGCCCGCAGGACGCGTTCGGTCTCGTCGCGCAGCCTCATGCCCCACGTCTACCGCACCGCTGCCGCAGGCCGCGTTCACCTAGGCCGCCAGGGGGCGGGCCGTCAGTGCTGGGGCAGCGCGGCCAAGCGGCTCTCGGCGTACTTCCGCATCTCCTTGTCGTTCAGAGAGCCGGCGACGTCCCGCGCCCGCTCGTACGCGGCGGCGGCATCGCGGGTGGCGCCCGTGTCGCGGAGGGAGCTGGCGAGCTTGCACAGCGTCCAGCCCTCCATCAGACGGTCGCCGAGCCGGGTCGCGATGCCCTGTGCGGCCTCCAGCGCGGTCTTGGCCCGCTCGTGGTCGCGGTGGTCGCGCGCCACCTCGCCCAGGTCGTACCAGGCCCAGCCCGCCGCCCGCAGGTCGTCGACCTCCTCCGCGCGGCGGGCCGCACGTTCGAGGAGCTCCTCCGCCGTCCCGTACTCCTTCTGCTTGCGCGCGCAACGCGCCCTGCCCTGCAGGGCGTCGAGCTCGATGCCCGGATGCCCCTGGGACGCCTCGATCGCCTCGTCGTAGCGGGCCACCGCGGTCGTGAGCTCTTCCCGCCGCAGGGCGAGGTCACCGAGATTGCACAGGTTCCAGGCGCGCAGCTCGGCGTCGCCGACCTCCTCGGCGATGGCGAGGGCCTCCGCGAAGGCCGCCCGCGCGAGATCGTCGTCCTTGCGGTGGCGGCGGCAGACACCGAGGCCGTCCCACGCCCAGCCCTCGTCGCGGCGGGCGCCGACGGCGGCGGACGCCTCCCTGGCCCGCTCGAACAGGGTCTCCGCGCGGCCGAACCCGCCCGCGTACCGCGCGGCGTGCGCCTGGTCGAGCAGGCTGCTCGCGGCCAGCACCCGGTCCTCGGCGGCGACGGCGACGGCGTGCAGGCCGAAGGCGATCCCTTCGGCGCGGGCGTGGTCGTGCTCCGCCCGCGCGGCGGCGTACGCGGCCTGGAGCAGTTCCACCTGCGGCCGGCGGGTCATCGCCTCCTGCAGCGACCGGACGGACGGGCGGTCCGCCGGTTCCTTGGCGAGCGCCCGCGCGACGATGTCCCGCAGCCAGCCGGGCAGGCCGGACAAGTCCGGTTCCATCGTGAGGATCTGGTGGACGAGCGCCGGGATCGTGTCCGCCGGGAAGCAGGGCCGGCCGGTCGCCGCGTGGGCCATCACCGCGCCCCAGCCGAACACGTCCGCCGCCCCCGTCGGCCGCTGCTCTGCCAGGAGCTCCGGCGCCATGTAGCGCAGCGTGCCGATCGGCATCGTCGTGATCCGGGTCCGGTCGAGGTGGTGAGCGACGCCGAGGTCGATGAGGACCGGACTCCCGCCCGGCATGATGATGTTGGCCGGCTTGACGTCGCGGTGGACCAGGCCCGCCCCGTGCACGGCCTCCAGAGCGCGCGCGAGGCCGAGCCCGAGGCGGTCGAGGCCGTCCGCCGCGAGCGGCCCGTCCGCGATGAGCGCTTCCAAGGGCAGACCCTGGACGTACTCGGTGACCAGATAAGGCTCCGGGCCCGCGAGGTCGGCCTCGACGAACGCGGCGACGTGCGGATCGTCGACCTTCCGCAGCGCGGCCGCCTCCCGCTCGAACCGGCGGTGCCCGCTCTCGCTGCCGACGGTGGCCCCGTTCATCGTCTTCAGCGCGACGATCCGCCCGTCCGGCGCGCGTCCCAGGTGGACGGTGCCCATCCCGCCGGCACCGAGTTCCGCCAGCAGTTCGTAGCGCCCGAACCGTCGTGGGTACATCCGGCCCCCCGCCTCATATACCAGGACATGTGCGGACACGGTAAACCCGATGGGGTCGGCTCCGCCGGACGGTCCTCGTTCCGGCACGCGGCGGCCGGGCGTCAGAGGTCGATCCGGGAGCCCATGAGGACGGTGCGGGTCTCCGGCAGGGCGAAGTACTCGGCGGGATTCGCGGCGTTGCGGGCCAGCGCCAGGAACAGCCGCTTGCGCCACCGGCGCATGCCGGACGCGCGCGTGAGCCGCAGCGCCCCGTAGGACAGGAAGTAGGAGGCCCGGTCGGGGTCGAAGCGCAGTTCGGCGCCGGGCAGCCGGGCCGCGCGGCGCAGCTCCGCCGGCAGGTCCTGGCGGTCCTGGAAGCCGTGCCGGACGGTGACGTGGACGATCCCGTCGTCGCTATACCCGAGGTCGTCGATGCTCAGCCGCTCCTCGATCGGGATGTACGGGACGTTCTCCGACACCATCGAGACGATCACGACGTGCTCGTGGACGACGTGGTTGTGCTCGAAGTTGGCGCGCAGCGCGATCGGCGTCGTCGTCTTGGTCGGATGGGGGAACACCGCGGTGCCGGGCACCCGCCGCACGCCGTCCCGGTGCAGCTTCTCGATGAACTCCGGGAGCGGACCCTCCTTGGAGTTCCGGTTGGCGGTGACGATCTCCCGCCCGCGCTCCCAGGTCGTCATCAGCGTGAACACCGTGAGCCCGATGAGCAGCGGCAGCCAGCCGCCGTGCGTGACCTTGGTGAGGTTCGCGGAGAAGTAGGTGATCTCCGCGCCGCCGACGACGACCCCGGTCAGCACGAGCTTCCAGGCCGCCCACCGCCAGGCCACCCGCGCGATGACCAGGAACAGCGCGGTGGTGATGAGGAAGGTGCCGGTGACGGCCATGCCGTACGCGGTCGCCAGCCGGCCGGACGAGCGGAAGCCGAGCATGAGGATCAGCACGCCGGCGAACAGGATCCCGTTGATCGCCGGCAGGTAGACCTGGCCGATCTCGCGCGGCGAGGTGTGCTTGATCCGCAGCGGCGGCAGGTAGCCGAGCCGGACGGCCTGGCGGGACACCGAGAACGCGCCGGAGATCACCGCCTGGGAGGCGATCACGGTCGCGGCGGTCGCCAGCACCACCATCGGGAGCCGCGCCCAGTGCGGGTACAGCAGGAAGAACGGGTTCCGGATGCTGCGCGGGTCGTCGAGGATCAGCGCGCCCTGGCCGAGGTAGTTCAGCGTCAGCGCGGGGAACACGACCGCGAACCAGACCCGGCGGATGGGGGCCTTCCCGAAGTGCCCCATGTCGGCGTACAGCGCCTCCGCACCGGTGATCACCAGGACGACCGCGCCCATGGCGATGAACGCGGTGTAGGGGCGGTCCGCGATGAACTCGACGGCGTAGGACGGCAGCAGGGCGCGGGCGATGGCGGGCCGCTCGACCACCTCGACCAGGCCGGCCGCCGCCAGCGCCGCGAACCACACCAGCATGACCGGGCCGAACAGGCTGCCGACCCGGTGCGTGCCCCAGCGCTGGGCGAGGAACAGCAGCGCGAGGATCGTCACCGCGACCGGCACGACCGCGTGCGACAGGCCCGGCGTGCTCACCTTCAGGCCCTCCACGGCGGACAGCACCGAGATCGCCGGGGTGATCACGCTGTCGCCGTAGAACAGCGAGGCGCCCAGCACCCCCAGCCCCATCGCCACGGCGGCCCTGCCCCGCACGTCGCCCAGCACCCGCCGGACCAGCGCGGCGAGCGCCATCACGCCGCCCTCGCCGTCGTTGTCGGCCCGCAGGATGAGGGTCACGTACTTCACCGACACGATCACCGTGATCGTCCAGAACACCAGCGAGATCACGCCGTGGACGTCGCTGTGCGTGGGGTGGACGGCCCCGTGGTCGATCGAGAACACCGTCTGAAGGGCGTACAGCGGGCTGGTACCGATGTCGCCGTAGACGACGCCCAGCGCGCCCAGCATCAGCGCCGCGCGCCCCCTCGTCCCGGACGCGGAGGTGCCGTGCCCGGCCGTCGCCGTGCCGGTCGCCTTCTCCGGGTCGCCCATGAGCCGATACTTATCCTGATCGGCCCCGTATAGGCATCACCGGGGGCGACACGGCCGGCTCATCCGCCTGGCCCGGCGGACGGGGGCCGCTACGGGACGCGGAATCCGCGGAAGGTCACCCGCTTGCGGACCTCGAAGCCGAGCCGCTCGTAGAGCGCGATCGCCCCGGTGTTCTGCTCGGCCACGTGCAGGAACGGGCGCTCGCCGCGCGCCTCGACGCGCGCCGCCAGAGCGCGCACCAGGCGGGCGGCGTGGCCGCGCCCGCGGGCCTCGGGCGCGGTGCAGACGGCGCTGATCTCCGTCCAGCCCGGCGGCCGGAGCCGCTCGCCCGCCATCGCCACCAGCCGGCCGTTCTCGCGGATGCCGAGATACGTCCCCATCTCGCGGGTGCGCGGCCGGAACGGCCCCGGCCGGGTGCGCGCGACGAGGTCGAGCATCTCGGGCACGCCGTCCGCGCCCAGTTCCACCACATCGCCGTCGCGGTCGTGGAGATCGGCGGGGTCGGCGCCTCCGCGCCAGAGCATCTGGAGACCGTCGAGGACGAAGACGGGCTCCCAGTCCGGCGGCGGGGCCGCCGGGCTGCTGAACAGGTCGGCGAGTTCGCCCCGGCCCAGCAGCCGGGCGAGATCGTCCCATTCCGCCGCATCCGGGACGGCGGACACCGCGGCGAAGGTCGCGACCTCCGGGAGGTACGTGGCGGCCCTGCCGGCCCGTCGGGCGAGGTGCGCGTGAGCGCCGCGCAGCGACTCGCCCACGGGGTCGTCGAGCGCGACGGCACCGTCCTCCACCAGCATGTTCCGCACCTCCGGGGGCGTACGCGACATTCCAGGCGACCTTGACGCCACCGGCGGTTACCCAGAATGCCACCGGCGGTTAAACGGCCGCGCGGCGGGGGAAGCGATCATTGGTGCGTGGCGGCGGACGGGACACCCGCGAGGAATGCAGGGAGGGGTGGGTGCGGCGTGTCCGATGGGGAAAAGGGGCGGCCCCCGCGCGAAGGGTCGGTCCTGCGCGCGCTCGGGGCGCCGGTCGTGCTGGTGATGCTCTCGGTGGTCGTCCTGGTCGGCGGATGCACGTCGTCCCGCCACCCGTCCTCCGGACGGCCCAGCGCGGCGGCGGTCGCGGAGAAGGCCGAGAACGCCAAGTCCGGCACGCCTGACTGGCAGATCCGCCACAAGGGCGCCGAGCACGAGATCGAGGGGTACGCCGATCACGTGAGCGTGCCGCCCGGGGGATCGCTCCGGCTGTTCGTGTCGACCACGACGCCCGGGTTCACCGCCGAGGCGTTCCGGATGGGCTGGTACGGCGGCGCGGAGGCGCGGCGGGTGTGGCGGTCCGGGCAGGTCGCGGGCGCTCGGCAGGCCGCGCCGCGGATCGACCGGACGACCCGCACCGTGTCGGCGCCGTGGCGGCCGTCGCTGACCGTCCCCACCTCCGGCTGGCCCGCAGGCAGCTACCTGATCAGGCTGACCGCCGCGTCGGGCGCGCAGCGGTACGTGCCGGTGACCGTCCGATCGCCGAACGCCTCCGGACGCGTCGTCGTGCTCAACGCGACCACCACCTGGCAGGCGTACAACATGTGGGGCGGCTACGACCTGTACAAGGGGCCGTCCGGCGGCGAGACCGACCGCGCCCACGCGGTCAGCTTCGACCGCCCCTACGACGGCAACGGCGCGAGCAAGTTCATGCTCTACGAGCAGCCCGCCATCGCGCTCGCCGAGAAGCTCGGCGTCCCGCTGGCGTACGCGACGGACAACGACCTGCACGCCGACTCCCGCGTGCTGGAGGGGGCGCGCGGGCTGCTCAGCCTCGGGCATGACGAGTACTGGTCGTCCACCATGCGGCAGCGCGCGACGCAGGCCCGCGACCACGGCGTCAACATCGCCTTCCTCGGCGCCAACGCGGTCAACCGGCACATCCGGTTCGGCGGCACGGCGCTCGGCGCCGACCGGCTCGTCATCTGCTACAAGGACTCCACGGCCGACCCCATGTCCCGGACGAACCCGGCCGAGACGACGCAGGACTGGCGGCTGCCGCCGAAGCCGCGACCGGAGAGCGACATCATCGGCATCCAGTACATGTGCTTCCCGGCCGAGGGGGCGTTCACCGTCTACGAGCCCGACTTCTGGCTGTTCCGCGGCACCGGCGTCCGCGCGGGGACCCGCTTCCCCGGCGTGGTCGGCCCCGAGGCGGACGCGCTGAACCGCGCCGGCCCGACGCCGTCCACGCTGGAGATCGTCGCGCGCTCGCCGATCACCTGCGGGAACGCCCAGGCGACCGCGCACGCGTCCTACTACACCACCCGCAGTGGCGCGGGCGTGTTCGCGACCGGCACGATGCGCTGGGTGTGCGCGATGCGCGGGCGCGCCTGCGGGCATGGCGTCAACGACGCCGGCCGCGCGTTCACCACCCAGGTCACGGGGACGCTCGTCCGCGCCATGGCCGCCGGGCCGCTCGGCCGCGACCACCCGTCCCGTCCCAACACCAAGGAACTGGCCAGCGCGCCCAAGTAGCCGGGGCCGGGACGGTCCCGCTCAGCGGCGCTCGCCCAGTGCTTCGAGGCCGGCGGCGAGGACGTCGGCGAGCAGGCGGGCGCGGCTCCCGTCCGGGTCGAGGTCGGGGTCGAAGACGGTCACCTGCGCCCCGATCGCCCGCGGCGCGAGGGCGGCGAGGAGGCCGGTCAGCTCGGCGGCGTCGAGCCCGCCGGGGTCCGGGGAGTCGACGGCGGGCATCACGCCCGGGTCGAGGATGTCGACGTCCAGGTGGAGCCAGTAGCCGTCGAGGTCGTCGCGGTCGACGACCTCCAGGATCCGGCGCGCGGCCTCCGCGGCGCCCTGCCGCCGGATCCGCGCCGCGGGGACGACCGCCCCGAGGAGCGCGGTGGTCTCGTCGAGGGCGGCGTCGTCGTCCCGGCAGCCCGCATGGACGGTGTCGGCCGGAGCGAAGTAGGGGCTCAGGCCGTCGATGTCGGAGACGGCGGGCCAGTGCAGGCCCACCGCGGCGGCGAGGTCCTCCCCCGCCAGGCTGGCGCACCGGTCCGAGTTACCGGGATGCCGGAAGTCGGTGTGCCCGTCGAGATGCACCAGGCCGTGGCGTCCCGGCGCCCGCCGCAGCGCGACCCCCGCCCCCACCAGCAGGCTGCAGTCCCCGCCGATCACCAGCGGCACGAGCCCGTCGGCGCGGACGCTCCCGATGCGCTCGGCGAGCCGCCGGGCGTGCTCCACGATGGCCGCCTGGTTGCGGAGCACGCCCGGTGCGGCGTCGTCGGCGTACCGTCCGGGAAGCACCACGCCCCGCTCGTGCGCGCCGCGCTCGGCGAAGCGCCGGTACAGGCCGGCTTCACGCAGCGCCTCGGGCGCCTTGGCGGTGCCGGGCACGCTCGCCGGGGCGGGCGGGCGCAGCCCGAGATTGGTGGGGGCGGAGATCAGGCCGATCGTCATCAGCCGAAGCTACAGCAGCCGGGCGGCGCCGCTCAGGCCAGCGGCTCGTGGTTCGCCCAGGCGACCTTGTACGGGTGCCGCGACTGCCAGCGGTCGATGACCTCGTGGATGGCGGGCGCCGCGAACGCCTTCGCCAGCGCGCCGGCGTCCGCCACGGCGACCTGCACGATCGCGGTCGCGACCAGCGCCGGGACGGCCTCCTCACCCGGCACGGGAATGTGGCGCCGGGCCTCGACCGACTCGACGGAACCGGTGTCGCGCATGGCGCGTTCGATGTCACCGAGGTATTGATCGAGCTCGGCGTCGGGCAGGGACTCGTCAAAGGAAACGATCATCGTGTGCTGGATCATGCTTCGATTCTCGGCCGTACCCGCCTCCGGAGTCCAAGACCGGTTCGGCCTCCGGCGATAACCTGGAGGCATGGCCGAACTGGAGACCCGCGAACTCGAGTACTTCATGGCGGTCGCCGACGAGCTGCACTTCGGCCGGGCCGCCGTCCGCCTGTCGATCGCCCAGCCGGCGCTGTCGAAGGCGATCCGGCGGATCGAGAACCGGCTCGGCGTCCCGCTGTTCGTCCGCTCCAGCCGGCACGTCGAGCTCACCGAGCCCGGGAAGGCGCTCCAGGAGCACGGGCGGCACGCGCTCAACGCGGTCGCCGCCGCCGTCCGCAGCGCCCGCCGCGCCGCCGATCCCCGCGCCCACCTGCGGCTCGTGCTCAAGCCCGGCGGCGACGCCGGCCTGCTGTCGGGGATCCTCGCCGCGTACGCCCGGCGGCCCGACGCCCGCCGGGTGGACATCCTGTTCAGCGGCCCCGCCGACCGCACCGACTTCCTGCGCGACGGCCGCGCCGACGTCGGCCTGCTCTACGCGCCGTTCGACGACCTCGACGGCCTGGCCCACGAGACGCTGCACGCCGAGGACCGCGTCGCCGTCGTCCCGTCCGGGCACCGCCTGGCCGGGCGCGCCTCCGTCCGGACGGCGGATCTGGACGGTGAGACGCTGCCGCGCTGGAAGGGGGTCCCCGGAGGCGACGGCACCGGCCCGGAGGTCGCCGACGCGGTGCAGCTGCTCCACATGGTCACGGTGGGCCGGATGATCGGGATGCTGCCCCGTTCGCTGGTCGAACCGCTCCCGCCCGGCCTGGTGGGCGTCCCCGTGACCGACGCGCCGCCCAGCCGCCTCGTCCTCGCCTGGAACGAGCAGGACCGCCGTCCGCTGGTCGCGTCCTTCGTCGCCGCCGCCCTCGAATCCGGCCGCCAGGACGGCCGGGCGGGCTGACTCGCCCCGGACCCGTGCGGGAGGCGCAGTAGGGTCGCCGTCATGTCCGCGACCCCACACGCCGCGCACCGCGCGCGTCCGCCGCGCGAACCGCGCCCCCCGGCACTCCCCGAGAACCTGGCGGCGGCCGGCATCGACGAGCTGGAGCTGCGCGACGACGGGACGTACCTGTCGCTGGCCTACGGCGAGGCCGACCTCACCACCGGGGGCGCCGAGGACGTCGAGGACGTGGAGTTCGAGCGGTGCCGGTTCGCCCGCAGCGGCCTGGCCGGGTTGCGGCTCCAGCGCGCCGGGTTCGCCGACGTCGTCTTCGAGGGCTGCGACCTGGCCAACCTGCGGATGTTCAACACGCGGATGTTCAACACCGAGGTCCGCAACTGCCGCATGACGGGCCTGCAGCTCACCGAGGGCGGCCTGCGCGACGTGCGGTTCGACGGCTGCCGCGCGGACATGGCCGGCTTCCGGTTCGCCCGGCTGCGGACGGTCGTGTTCGCGGACTGCAACCTGAGCGAGGCCAGTTTCCAGTCCGCCGAGCTGCACGACGTGCGGTTCGAGGGCTGCAAGCTGAGCGGCACCCAGTTCTCCGGCGCGACCATGAGCGGCACCCGCTTCCGGGACTGCGAGCTGTCCGGTGTCGCGGGGATCAGGTCGTTCGACGGGGCGATCGTCGCCGCCCAGGACGCGATGAGCCTGCTGGACGTCCTGGCCGCCGACGCGGGCATCACGATCGAGCCCTGACGGCGGCCGGCGCGGTCGCCCGGGGCGGGCTCAGCTCAGTGCCGCGACGGCGGCGTCCACGTCGGCTTCGGTCGTGTAGAGGTGGAAGGCCAGGCGCACCGCCCCCTTGCGGACGGACGCCCTGACGCCGGCCGCCGCGAGCCGCTCGGCCGCACCCGGGCGGTCGACGGTGACGATCGCGCTGTCGCCGGACGGCATGCCGAGGCCGGCCCGGAACCGGTCGGCCATCCGCACGTCGTGGTCGTGGATCGCGCCGATGCCGATCTCCAGGAGCAGCTCCAGCGTGGGGGCCGCCGCGACGTAGGAGAACCAGGGGGCGGCGATGTCGAAGCGGCGGGCGTCCTTGGCCAGCCGCAGCGGCGGGCCGTAGGAGGCGTCGCCGTCACCGGCGTACCAGTTGGCGGCGAGCGGCCGGATCCGGTCGCGCACGGCGGGGCTCACGTAGCAGAAGGCGGTGCCGCGCGGGCACATCAGCCACTTGTACGCCGAGACGGCCAGGACGTCGAAGGGCGTCGCGTCGACCGGCAGCCAGCCGACCGCCTGGGTGGCGTCGGCGACGACGAGCGCGCCGTGCGCGCGCGCCGCCGCGACGACCGCGGCGGCGTCGGCGACCTCGCCCGTCGCGGACTGGACCAGGCTGAAGGCCACCGCGTCCGTGTGCCCGTCGATCGCGCCGGGCAGGTCGGCGGGCGGCACCGTGCGCACGTCGAGGTCGTGCACCAGCCACGGGAACAGGTTCGACGTCTGCTCGATGTCGGGGACGACGACGCGCGAGCCGGGCGGCAGCGAGGCCGCGACCGGGGCGAGCACCTGCGCGGCGGAGGCGCCCACGGCGACGTCGTCGGACGCGACGCCGACCAGCCGCGCGAACGCGTCGCGGGCACGGCCGGTGGACCGGTCCCACTTGTCCCAGCCGGTGGCGCCGCGGCGCCATTCGGCCAGCGCGTCCTGCAACGCCGCGAACGCCGGCTCTGGCGGGATGCCGTAGCTCGCGGTGTTCAGCCATCCCGGTTCCGGGTCCCACATACGTACCGCTTCGCCCAGATTCACCCTAGTGAGCCTAGAGGAGCGGACGAGGCGCCGGCCGACCGGCGCGGCCCGGACCGGCTCTTCAGCCGTCGTGCCTCCTGAGCCAGTCGACGTAGTCCGGTACGGCGTTCTCGACGTCGAACTCCGGCCGGAATCCGGTGTCCTCCCGCAGCCGGGTGATGTCGAGGTAGTTGGGGCGAGGCTGGTCGGGATTGCGCCCATCGGGGAGGACGATGCCCGCGTCCGGAACAGCGGTGTTGATCGCGGCGACCACCTCGCTGAAGCGCACCAGCCGTCCGGTCGAGACGTTGTAGACGCGGTGGTTCAGCCGCTCGGCGAGCATGAGCAGCGCGATGGCCCGGCCGCAGTCCTTCACGTAGCAGAGGTCCGTGGCGTCCTCGGCATAGGCGGGCGGACGGGGCGGGGTGAGATCGGGATCCTCGCCCCGGACCGCCGCGCTGAGCAGGCGGGGAAGCGGGAAGAACGGCGAGTCGGGCAGGCCGAGCGGCCCCCAGATCGTGCCGATCCGCAGGCTCACCGTCTCGAACCCGGCGCTGTCGCCGGCCAGCGCGGTGAACAGCTCGGCGGTCTTCTTGAACGCGTGGATCTGGTGCGGCGCCACCACCGGAAGCGGGACGTCCTCGCGCCACGGGGATTCGTCGACCCCCGCGTACACGCCGATGGAACTGGCGACGGAGAACCGCCGCACGCCCCACTCCCTCGCCGCCTTGAGCGCGTTGAGCAGCGCGGCGGTTTCGGCGCGGAGGTACTCGACAGGATCGGGCATGTCGTACCGGCCCGCCGCGAGATGCACGATGCCGGTGATCTCGTGCCGCTTCCCGATGCCGAGGAACGCGGTCTCGTCCGTGGCGTCCAGCGGCTCGACGGCGACCCGGCCGCCGGGCTCGCCGGCGAGGTGCTCGGGCAACCGGGTGGACCGGTGCGCGGTGAGCACGACGGACTCGCCCAGGTCGAGCAGTGCCCGTGCGGTGTGCGACCCGATGGAACCCAGGCCGCCGGTGACGAGGATCATTCGCACCCCTGTTGTCTCTGGATGGAGTTGTCTCTGGACGCGCCGGTCAGCGCTTGACGGTGTAGTGCAGGTGCAGCACGCGGTCGCCCTGGACCACCGCGTCGGGATCCCCGAGCAGGACCGTCCCGGTGTGGCCACCGAAGAAGCGCACCCCTTCCCCCAGGACCACCGGGACGACGTCCATCGCCACCTCGTCGACGAGCCCCGCCGAGAACGCCTGGCCGCCGACGTCGCCCGCGCACACACAGACCAGACCGTCCCCGGCGAGTTCCTTGGCGCGGGTGATGGCCGCCTCGACCGAGTCGGCCGTATGGAACGGCGCCTCGGGGAACCTCGCCCGCCATTCCTCGGGCAGCGGCCGGTGGGTGACGACGACGAGCTGCTCACCGGCGGCCGGTACGCCCGACCAGCCGTCGGTGGTGTCGAACAGGTGCCGTCCGATCACCGTGACCTTGACGGCGTCCCAGAAAGGCTGGACGTAGTCCGCGGACGCGCGGCTGACGCGGAACTGCCATTCATCGTTCGCGCGCACCACCACGTCACCATTGCCGTACCAGTCGAACAGCGGCCCCACCGTGTCATCGGGGTAGGCGATGAAGCCGTCCACCGAAACCACGGCCTGCATGACAACCCTGGCCATTCCACCCGCTCCTTGGCTCATCCGAATGTCGGGACGGTCACGTGCTCCGGCTCCACGAGATACGCCTCGCGGTCCTCGCGCGACGGATACGGACCGCCCGTGTACTTCGCGAAGATGCGATCGACGATGGCCCAGCCCTCGTCCCCGCCGACCCGCTTCACGACGCGTCCGCGCACGAGCGCGCTCAGCACCAGGTTCTCCCGGTCGGTCACGGAGATCGCGATGCGGTCGTCCGCGGCCAGGTTCCGGCCCTTGCGGGAGTCGGGCGAGGTGAAGAAGGCCAGATGATCGCCCTCGACGTCGATCATGACCGGCACCGAGTGCGGCCCGCCGTCGGGCAGGAGCGTGGCGACATGGGCGATGTTCGGCCCCTCGAAAAGGGCGCGGGCGGCCTCGTTGAGCACGGTCGTTCCATTCCGCTGGGGATCGCGATCAGCACGCGAGCCGGGTGTTCTCACCCGCCCGACGCTAGGCGGGCACCGATCGCCGCTCTTGTACAAAACGGCCATCCCCCGGCCGCAGCATCGGAAGGTAGGACGCGGCGTGATCGTGCCCGCACCCGCACGCCGCACCCGTCTGCGCGAGGAGCACGCCCGGCGTCACGCCGACGAGCCGGCGGCACTCGCGGCCGAGGTGCGCCTGGTCGGTGTAGCCCGTCTCGACCGCCCACCGCGCGAGGTCGACGTCCAGGACGTCCTGCCGATCGACCGACGCCTGCACCCGGGCGATGAACCCCTGCAGACGCAGGATGCGGTGCAACTCCTTCACCCCGACGCCGACCGCCGCCCGGCACCGGCGCCGCAACTGGCGCTCGGAGATGGACAGCAGCGCGGGCAGGGCCGCCGGCCTCCCGCCGCGCCACGGCATGAGGTGCCGGACGGCCTCGTCCACCAGCGGGTCGTCCGCCCCGGCGGACCGCGCGGCGAACGACTGGAGATGGCCGAGCGCGGCCTGCGGCGTCGGGGCGTCCCCGAGCAGGTCCGTCAGGCGGTTCAGGCCGCGCCAGACGTCGGTGCCGGCGATGTCCTGGTCGACCAGTTCGTCCGCCGGAATTCCGGCGAGGCCACCGAGCACGCCCGGTCGCAGGCGCACTCCGACGACCGTGCCACCTGCCGGAATGTCATGGTAGGTCGCCGTGGTGAGGGGCCCGAGCAGACGCGGCGTCTCACCGAGGACGCACCGCAGCTCGGCACCGCCGTGCGGCACGATCCGCTGCGCGAGCGGCTCGTCCCCGACCTGCTGGATCCACACCAACGACGCCACCGCCGCGAGCACCGGCGCCGGCACCCGCTCCACGTACGACGATTCTCCCGCCACCCGCCCATCCTGCCGAAAACCCCGCCCACCTGCCGTCCGGTGGCCGGGTTCGAAACCCAGATGATCGACGGTCGCACCGGAGCAAAGGCATGAGGTGGACACGCTCAGGCCCGCGCCCAGGTGTTTGACCAGGCCGGGCGCCTGCGATCCGCTGAACCTCGGTGACCGGGCAGGCCTGACAGCGGGAGTGGACCATGAGCCGAGCGGCGAGGGTGTTCAAGGTCGAACCAGCGGGCCTCAACTGGCCGCGAGCGGTCGTCTTCCTGGACGTCGGGCTGGTGCCGCTCTTCGTCTTCTGGGCGATCGGCCATGAGCAGTACCTGCTCAGCACGCTGTTCGGCCTGCTGTTCACCGTGCTGTGCGATCCGGGCGGCGGCTACGGGCGCCGCATGACGCGCATCTGCCTCTTCGCGCTGATCGGCGCGGGCGTGACCGCCCTGGGATTCGGAATCGGGGCGGCCCCCTGGGGCTGGCCGGTCCTCGCGGCCTTCGCCATCACGCTGGTGGCGGGGCTGGCCGTCGCCTTCGGGGTGCACCGCTTCGTCACCGCCCTGCTTCTCAACATCTGGTTCATCGTGACCATCGGCGTCGCGTTCACCCTCCACCGGCACGGTCACATCAGCAGTCACACCTGGGCGCAGGTCCTCGCCTGGACCGGCGGGGCGGCGCTGTGGATCGCGGCGGCGTCCGTCTGGTGGCTGGTGAGCGGGCGCGGGGACGCACCGCGTCCTTTCGCGGAGATCCCCGGCGACACCGCACGCAAGGCGCTGACCCGACCGCTGGTCGCCTTCGCCCTGGTGCGCGCCCTCGTCATCGCCGGAACCGTCGCGCTCGCCTTCGGACTCGACCTGTCCTACGGCTACTGGATCCCGATCGCGGCCATGATCGCGATGAAGCCGAGCCTGGAGCAGGCGACGCTCGTGGCCGCGCAGCGCCTCACCGGCGCGCTGATCGGCGCCGTCGCCGCCGCCCTGCTGCTGCTGGTCCCCGCGAGCGAGCACGGCCTCCGGCTGTTCGCGGTGGAACACGGACTCCAGATGGTGGCGCTCGTCCTGTTCATGCACGGCGCGGGGATCCGCTTCTGGAACTACACGTTCTACAGCGCGTGCATCGCCGCGGGCGTGCTCATCCTGGTGGACCTTCCGCAGCCCTCGCACTACTCGGCCGAAGGCTACCGAGTGCTGTGGACGCTGTGCGGCGTGGGAATCAGCCTGCTCGTCATGGCACTGTCAACCCTGCCCACCGGCGGAGGCCCCAGCGGTCAGGCGGCGCCGAGCCGGCGCCCCGCGGAGTAGGAGCGGTCCCGGTCGACGACGCTGACGCGGGAGGCCCGCCGGCTCTCGGCCGCGTCGCGGGTGGCGAGCAGCACGGTCGTCCCGGCCGCGGCCACGTGGCGCAGCGTCGCCCAGATTCGATGGACCGTTCCACTATCCAGGCCGGACGTCGGCTCGTCGAGGAACAGCACGTCCGAGCGGTTCACCATCGCCAGCGACAGGTCGAGCAGCCGCCGCTCACCCGCCGTCAGCCGCTCGAACCTCACCCGGGCGACCTCCTCCAGCCCGGTCAGCGCGAGCGCCTCGTCCACCGTCAGCGGGTCCAGCGTCCAGCGCCGCCACCCTTCGAGGACCTCGGTGACGGTGAGGCCGGGGAACAGGCCGCCGTCACGCCACACCGTGCCGACCCGCAGCCCGTCCCGCTCGGTGTAGGGATCGGCGCCCCGAAGCCGGACCCGGCCGCCGCACGGCCGCCGGAGACCGGCCAACGCCTCCAGCACCAGGGTCTTTCCGGCCCCCCGATGGCCGAGCAGCGCGTGGATCTCGCCCTCCGGCACCGCCAGCGACAAGCCCCCGACCACCCGGCCGCCGGAGCCGACGCGCAGATCGCGTGCCTCGACGACGATTGTGCTCATCCTCGTTCCCCTCGCCCATGCGGTCTCCGGTCCTTCCGGAGCGTCCGCGTAGGACGAGGCTATGGAGGTGACCCGCCAGTAGCCGCCTGAGCTGCCCGAACGTTCGCACTCCGTAAGCTCACCGACAGGCCCGCAAAGCAAGGGCGCCCGCCGACCGGCCGGTCTGACGACGGCGGACGGTCGCGATGACATCTCGGTGACAAACGAGTGAGGGCCCGACCGGAGTAGATTCCGATCAGGCCCTTGACTTGCGAATCCTGGGTGGAGCTGAGGGGATTTGAACCCCTGACCCCCTCGATGCGAACCGGATAAATCGAACACAATGTGTTCGGCGGTTCAACAACTTAAGGGTAAATTCCCAGGTGAGAGGCGGTGGAAATGCCGCCTCGTGCCACCGCGTATCAAGATCGCTCACGTGGTCCTTGGTGGCATTTCGGTGGCAAAACGATCACCTGAGGAGTCGGCATGGGATTCTCCCGTCCGCGAGTCGGCAAGGACGGCCAGGTCCGCTACGCGGCCGTGTACCGCGATATCCGCGGGAACATCAGGCACGCCGGAACCTTCGCAACAGAGGCACAAGCCGACAAAGCATGGCAAAAGGCCCTGGCGAAGCTGTCTTTAGAACGCCTTCCCGATCCGGGAAAGGGCAGACAACGCTTCAGACGCTACGTCGAAGACGTCTGGTTCCCCAACCACGTCATCGAACTCCGGACGAGGGAGAACTACGACTACGAGATCCAGCGATACATCATGCCCTGGTTCGGCGGCATGCGCATGATCGACGTCCTCCCGATCGATGTCCGCGAATGGGTCACACACCTACAGAGCGAAGGCGTCAACCCACCGACAATCCGCTTCTGCATGACCATCCTCAGCGCCATCTTCACCACGGCGCTCAACGACCTCGTCATCGTCCTCCACCCCTGCAAGGGAGTTAAGACGCCTCCGGTGCCCAAGAAGAAGCGCACCATCATCACACCGGAGCAGTTCGACAGCCTCTACGAGTCACTGACCGACGCGCGCATGAAGCTGCTCGTCGAGGTCAAGATCGAGACCGGCCTCCGCTGGGGTGAACTTACAGAACTACGGCCGAAGGACATCAACTTCGCCACGCGGACGCTCACCGTCTCGCGGGTCGTCATCGAACTCAATCCCAAGCACCATCCCGAGGGCGGCCGCTTCCTGGTGAAGGACTACCCGAAGGATCGGGAGCATCGCAGCGTCCGCTTCAGCAAGCAGCTCGCCTGCAAGCTCCAGGCGTTCATCCGGGAAGAAGCCATCGAGGCCGACTCTCTTCTCTTCCGCCTGCACCAGGACGAACTCCCGCGTCCACGACGGCTGCGCGTCCTCCTCGATCCCGAAACCCTCGGCTTCATCGAGCCTGAGTGCCGCTACAGACACGGCACACTCAGCGGATACTCCGCAGGCAAGTGCCGCTGCCAGCACTGCAAGGACATCTACGCCGACTACCGCGCCCGCCGACGCGAAGCCGGCAAGGACTCTCCCAGACGCCGCCGCACCATCAACACCGACGGCCACATCCCACGAACCTGGTTCCGTGACCACGTCTGGAAACCCGGCATCAAGGCAGCCGACCTCCGCATCCATGTCCGCCCCCACGACCTTCGCCACGCCCACGCGTCCTGGCTCCTAGCAGGCGGCGCCGACCTTCAAGTCGTGAAGGAACGTCTCGGCCACGCAAGCATCACCACAACCGAGAAGTACCTGCACACCCTCCCCGACGAGGACGACACAGCACTGGACGCCTTCGACAAGATCCGCAACCGCTCGAAACCCGCCTCAATCCGAGCCGTCTGATAGAGGCAACGAGGCTCCCTGGGCATACCACCTCCCAGGAAGCCTCGCCTTCTCGTCACCGGCCATCAGACAGCGCGGCCCTGCACCGTTAACACCGAAGGTCCGGCTCTTCATAGGAGAGCCGGACCTTCGTCCGGACGGATGGCGGCTCGTCAGCCCGGCTCGATGCCGAGGAGCCGGCGGAGGTCGACCGTCACGACGCGGTAGCTGGCGCCGATGCGGATGACCTTGCAGGGGAACTCGCCTCGCCGGGCGAGTTCGTAGGCACGCGTCCGTCCGAGCCCGATGGCGCGGGCTGCGGTCTCGACGCTGGTCGTGGTGGGGAGACCGAGAAGCTCGTCCTGGCTCATCTTCTCCAAGGCTCAGGCCCCCTTCCGAGAATTGCCGAACCATCTCCTCCGTAGCCGTCGGCTTTCAGAAGGCCTCACCGTGCTTCGGCTCGTCGGATCGGGACCGATAGGACCGGTGCGGTCGCGGTGTCGTGGGGCGGTGGCGCGCTGGTCGGGACGGCGATCCTGTGCCGTGAACGTTGTTGATCGCCCTTCGGGCCTGGTTGATGGCTTCGCCGCATCCTGCGCCCAGATGACGGGCGCGAAGGACGGCGCGACCGAAGTTGTCGAGTGCCTCGCCGAGGGTGCCGCCTTGGTCGCGGACGAGGCGTCCGTCCGCATGCTGGTGCGCGAGGAAGCGTTCGAGTTGAAGGAGAAGGTGGTCGATCTCGATGGCGGCGGTGTGAACGGCATCCAGCACCGCGTAGACGGTCGAAGGTCCGGCGAGGCCGCCTGGCTCGTCTACAGCTCGATTCAGTGAGCGGACGGCCCGCTCCAGATCATCGGCGAACTGTTCGACATTGTGGTCGATCTGAGTGTTACCGCTGGTCCCGCTGGGGTTGGAGGTCATGAGTGCGCTCCTTGGGGTACAGACCCTCCATGGGAGGGCCAGAGCTGATCGTGAACATGGCCCGTCCTTCCTGTTGAGGAGCGGCAGATAGAAACCCCTGCCACTTCATGACGTTGTTTACGCTCCGTGATTGTCCCGCTACTTCGATCTTGACTCCAGAATTTCGGAGGCACCGGCGAGTCTCACCCTCGACAGGTCAGCGCTTGGGCGCGCCCCTACGAGGCTGTGGCGCCTGAGATGGACGACTAATGGGTGCGGCGGTCGAGCCCAGTCCTTCAGCCAGCGGTACGGGGAAGGCCTCGGCCGCAAGCCTCGCCATCGTCCGGCCCTCGTCGAGGGTTTCCGCGACGTGCCGCGGCACCGGTGTGGCCGGCCCAGGTGCCGTCCGCCGGATAGCGTGCAGCCGTCCTGCGGCCTGGCGTGCTGCATCGGCTTGGGCGATGCGTTGCTGGGCAAGGCGATGTTCGGCCGTCGATTCGATGAGATCGGCGAGGTTCGCGATGAGGAACAGCAGATCGACGGTGAGGTTCCTCTTGTGTTCGCGTCGATCTCCCCAGCGCACGTTGGTGACCGCGAGCGTCCGCGCTACCGCGCGAAGAGCGCTTCCATATGGCGTGACCGATGGCGAACGGCCGAACGGTTCTCGGGCGGCGCGGTCGTAGATGTCGGCGGCCTCGGCCAGTTCGCGGTTGCCGGTGATGTCCGCGGTGACGTGCAGGACGTCAGAGGCCGCCGCCGACAAATCGGCGCGAACACGGGGATCGCGGAACTCGCGCATCTGCCACGCCGCCGTGCCGGCCACCTGGGCGGCCTCCCGATAGGCCGCGGTCCGCACCCGGTGGTCGGCGGACGAGCCCGGTGCCCACCGGCGCGAGGGGGCAGCGGGCCGACCGATCGCGCCGTTTTCCCACCGGCGGCGCACCTGGGGAAGGGTCAGGTCATCGGCGAGCTTGCCCCCGGAGAAGAAGATCGGCTCCCCCTCCGAGTTGGTGTATTCGGGCACCGCAACGGCATATCCCGTCACCTCGCCGGGCGTGCGAACGCTGAACCTCAGCCGCACCGCCAGCCCGCGCTCACGCAGGCCGGCGAAGAACGCCTCTTCGCTATCGGACGAGGCAGCGACCGTGGCCACCTGCCGACGCAGCACTGTACGAGGCGGCTCCTCCAACCCGGCGCGCTCGGCTCGTTCCAGCTCAGCGCGCGAAGGACGGGGCGCCGCCGTCCGATCTGCAGGAGCGGTACGGCACAGCCCATACCGTTCCTCGACGACCTGGCACGCCTTCCGCGCCTTGAGGTAGTCGCGAGTGACGTTCGGCCGCCGGCCGTCCTCTCGAGCGAGCGTGGCCACGACATGGATGTGATCGTCGGCGTGCCGCACGGCGATCCACCGGCACGCCTCCGCATCGCCGCGTGGGGCGATGCCGGTCTGGTGCATCAACTCCTCGGCGACATCGGCCCACTCCTCATCGGTCAAGGCCCTGTCAGTGGGGGCCGTCCGCAGCGAGCATTGCCAGACCGGTCCCGTCGGCCGGCTTCGCCGCATCGTCTCCAGCGGAGAGTGCAGCGCCTCGCCCAACGGCCGAAGATCGCGCCTTCCGTCCGTGCGCCTTGCCGGTTCCAGTGCGGCCGGGTGCCGGTACCCGGCGACGAGGTGAGGGTCGGTGTGCTCGTTGCGCTTGCCCGGCCCGTACAAGTACCGCAGAAGGTTCCCGACATCCGTGCCGCGCGTGACCTTCGCGATCATGGCAGACGCCTGCCAAGTTCGACGATGACGGCCTCCGTCCGCCGCACCACCTGAAAGCAATACGCCGCCAACCACGCCACCGACTCCGGAACCTCGTTGTAGGCGTTGGCATGGCGCACGAGCTGGTTGAGGTTGACCCCTACCGCATTCACCTGACGGCTGGCATTCCGCAGGTCAGCATGCAACGCGACGAGCGCCCCGTCCACAGGCTGCTCCTCGCGAATCGCAGTCCGAACCGTCTTTACGACGAAAGCGCTACACGCGAGTCCGGCTCGCGTCGCCGCTTCGTGGAACTCTTCGTACTCTTGGTCGCAGACGCGGATTCTCAGTTCCCGCTCACGCCGCCGCCCTCCGCCGAGCTTCGCTCGCCGCTGCAACGGCTCCGTCCCGTCGCCGCCTCGTTTGGATGTCGTCATGCACCTCCGCTCCTGGCT
>NZ_JBEPCJ010000041.1:0-86808 GCF_040299565.1 Spirillospora sp. NPDC000708 | reverse complement strand
CACCCCCGAAGAGATGGCACGGGGCGACCCGGCCGAACCGGCCAGGTCGATAAAGGCACTGGCTTTTAACACGCTGTTGAGTTCTCAAGAAACGGGCACCCACCGTGTGAGATCCGCTTTCGCGTTTCCCGCCCCGGGGCGACTGCTCTTACTTTATCAGATCCGCTCGGAGTGTCAATTTCCGGGCTTTCCGATTGCCTTTCCGGTCCGCTTGCGCGTCCCTTCCGGGCGGTGTTGCCATTTCATCAGATCCGGCGCGATTTGCAAAATCGGCCCTTACCGATGCCATCACCGCACGGCTGACACGGCGAAGCCGCGTCAGCTGCTGAGTGGTGGTTTCCCCGTCGGCCGGCCGCCAAGAGGGCGTCCTGCATCCGTGAGGGGGACGAGGGGTTAACTTACGTGGTCCGCGGAGCCTCGTCAAATCGACACGCTCCAGCGCCGGTGCGGGGACGCCCGGCCCCCGGGTGCGGCGCGCTGAGCAGGGTCGATGCGCACGGACGAGCGGGACGGGGCCGTCGCCGGAATGTCCGCCGCCCTCCCTACGCTCTAGCGATCATCCAATGAGAGGACGGATATGACCGACAATGAGCGCGCTCTGGTGCTGGGCGGAGGCGGGGTCGCGGGCATCGCCTGGCTGAACGGGCTGCTGTTCGGGCTCGCCGAGGAGGGCGCGGACGTGACCGGAGCCGACCTGCTGGTCGGCACGTCGGCGGGCTCCGCGGTGGCGGCGCAGGTCGCGAGCGGGCGGCCGTTGAAGGAGCTGTACGCGCGGCAGGCGGACCCGGCGTTGCAGAACCGCGAGCTGGTGCCGACCGGGGTGTCGGTGAGCACGGTCATGGAGACCTGGATGCAGCTCGCGTACGAGAACGAGGGCGATGCGGCGGCGGTGCGGCGGGGGCTCGGTGCGCGGGCGCTCGCGGCCGAGACCGTGACGGAGGCCGAGAGGCGCGCGGTGATCGAGGAGCGGCTGCCGTCCCATGAGTGGCCCGCGCGGAAGTTGCTGGTGACGGCCGTGAACGCGCTGACGGGCGAGCTGCGGGTGCTGGACCGTGACTCGGGCGTCGGGCTGGTGGACGCGATCGCGGCGAGCTGCGCCGTTCCGATGATCTGGCCGCCGGTGACGATCGGCGGCGTCCGGTACGTGGACGGCGGGGTGCACTCGGCGAACAACCTCGCTCTGGCCGCCGGGTACGAGCGGGTCCTGCTGCTCGCGCCGATGGACGACCCGACCCTGGACGACGAGATCGGCGCGGTGAAGGCCGCGGGCGGTCAGGTCAAGGTGATCCGTCCGGACGAGGCGTCGACGGCGGCGTTCGGCGCCGATCCGCTGGACCCGTCGACGCGGACTCCGGCCGCGGGCGCGGGGCTCGCGCAGGGCAGGGCGGCCGCGGCGGAGATCGCCGCCTTCTGGAACTGACCGGCCGACGGTCCGCGGCGGCCGGCGGGAGCCGCCGCGGACCGCGGCACGGTCAGGAGGTGGTCGCCGGTTCCGCGGGCGGGACGGCGGCTTCCTCGTCCTGCGGGGGCGTGCGCGTGAAGACGTTGAACACGAGGTTCAGCACGATCGCGCTGATGCTGCCGATGGTGATGCCGCTGTTGAGGATCGCCGCGACGTCCTTGGGCATGTTCTCGCCGAACTGCGGGACGACGGTGGGCAGCAGCGCGAGCGCGATGCTGACGGCGACGACGAGGGCGTTGCGCTCCTGGCGGAGGTCGACCTTGCCGAGGGTCTGGATGCCGACGACGGCGACCATGCCGAACATCGCGACGGCGGCGCCGCCGAGGACGTCCGGCGGGATGGACGCGACGTAGGCGGCGGCCTTCGGGAACAGACCGAGGACGATCATGACGGCGCCGGCCGCCACGACCACGAACCGGCTGCGCACCCCGGTGAGCCGGACGAGCCCGACGTTCTGCGCGAAGCACGTGTAGGGGAAGGCGTTCAGGGAGCCGCCGAGGAAGGTGGACAGGCCGTCGGCGCGCAGCGCGCGGGTGATGTCGGCGTCGGTGACGTCCTTGCCGACGATCTCGCCGGTGGCCTTGGAGTCGCCGACGGTCTCCACGACGGTGACCATCATGACCAGCAGCATCGCGATGATCGGGCCGATGTGGAAGGTCGGGGCGCCGTAGTGGAACGGGGTGGTGACGCCGAACCAGTCGGACTCGCCGACCTGGTCGAAGGCGGTGTCGCCGAGGGCGTAGGAGACGACCGTCCCGCCGACGAGGCCGAGGAGCACGGCGATGCTGCTGAGGAACGGCCGCCGGAGCCGGTAGAGCACGATGATGAACAGCAGGGTGCCGCCCGCGTACATGAGGTGCTTCCAGCTGCCGAAGTCCTTGCCGGCGGCCTTGGCGGCTGCGCCGCCGGCGGCGTCGGTGAGCGCGTTCGGCAGCAGCACCAGACCCATGATCGTCAGGACGGTGCCGGTGACGAGCGGCGGGAAGAACCGCAGCACGCGGCCGAGGAACGGGGCGGCGACCAGGGTGACCAGGCCGGCGGTGATGGTGGCGCCGTAGATCGCGAGGAGCCCGGCGGTGGCGTTCTCGGCGCCCTGCCCGATGGCGATCATCGGCGCGACGGCGGTGAACGTGACGCCCTGCACGATGGGCAGCCGGATGCCGATCTTCCAGACGCCGAGCGACTGGATGATGGTGGCGATCCCGCAGGTGAACAGGTCTGCGTTGATCAGGTAGACGAGCTGCTGGGGGGACAGCCCGATGGCGCCGGCGACCAGGATCGGGACGACCACGGCGCCGGCGTAGAACGCCAGGACGTGCTGGAAACCGTAGAGGGCGAGCTTGGGGACGGGGAGCACCTCGTCGACGGGGTGCCGGCGCGGTCCTTCTTCGGGCATGCCTGCCTTGCCTTCCGGGGGTGGGTCCGACCAGGTGGACGCCCTGATCACGACGGCAGAAGATACCGGTTTCCGGATCTCGCGCCGTCGCCCGGCCCCACCCCTCGGGGCCGCGGCGGCTACGCGGGGTCGGTGAAGGCGGCCTCGCGCTTCTCGAAGTAGGCGCGGACGGCCTCGGCCTGGTTGGGCGAGCCGCGCAGCGCGCCGAGCTCGCGGGACTCCTCCAGGTACTGGCCGGCGAGGTCGCCACCCTCGGCGGCGCGGTTGAGCAGGCGCTTGGCGGCGCGGATCGCGTCGGGGCTGCGGCCGGCGATCTCGCGGGCGAGGTCGGTGGCGGCGGCGCGCGGGTCGCCGGCGGTGCGGGTGGCGAGGCCGAGGCGGACGGCCTCGTCGCCGCCGACCATGCGCCCGGTGAAGGTGAGCTCCTTGGCGACGTCCTCGCCCACGAGGCGCAGGAGGGCGGCGGTGCCGGTCATGTCGGGGACCAGGCCCCAGCGGATCTCCAGCACCGACAGCTTCGCGTCCGGGGCGACGATCCGGATGTCGGCGCCGAGCGCGATCTGCAGACCGCCGCCGAGGGCGTGCCCGTGGACGGCCGCGATGACCGGCTGCGGCAGTTCGTGCCAGGTGTGCACGGCCTGCTGGCCGAGGTTGGTGATGCGGCCGGGCTCGCGGTCGGTGATGTCGGACGGCGGCCGCTGGGACCGCTGCCCGCCGGAGGACCCGGAGCCGCCGGAGCCGCCGCCGGACGGCGCGTCCCCGGCCATCGCGGCGAAGTTGGCGAAGTCGAGCCCCGCGCAGAACGCGCGGCCCTCCCCCGACAGGACGACGGCGCGGACGGACGGGTCGGCCGCGAGCGCGTCGCCGGTCTCCGCGAGCGCCTCGAAGGTCGCGAGGTCGAGGGCGTTCAGCTTGTCGGGGCGGTTGAGCCGCACGTCGGCGACTCCCTCGTGGACGTGCACGGTCACGCGGTCGGTCATGCCGGCCCCCTTCGTAAGTGCGGTCTTACTCGACCGATCATCTCAGGAGATGTCCTTGATGACCGCGTTGCCCGCGGCCGCGGCGCGGGCGTAGAAGCCGCGGAGGACCTCGACGTCCTTGGCGAGCCATCCCCTCGTGACCATGTCGCTTCCGTCGTGGTCGTGGAAGGAGTACGGGCCGATCTCCAGCAGCAGGGGGTAGCGCTCGCGGATGAGGGCGTCGAGGTCGATCCCGCGCAGGTGGGCGTCGACGGCGCGCACCTCCGCGGGCCTGAGCAGGATCGGCGTGTTGAGACGGGAGGTGCCGCCGGTCAGGACGAGGCCGCCCATGACGACGTCGCGGGCGGGCGCCGGGCCGAGCGGGACGCCTCTGGCGTCGTCGTCGTTCTCGCATCCCGTCAGCAGGATGTGGATCGCGTCCCAGGTGCGCGTCGTGTGCGCCGACTCCAGCTCGCGGAGCGACTCGCCCCACGCGTCGTAGAGCCGGCGCAGGCCGCCGCGCAGGCCGTGCGGATGGTCGAGGAGCGCGTGGACCTCGGTCCAGTCGTGCCTGCCGAGCGTCATCCAGAAGCCCACGCCCGCCCCCGGCCGGTCTCGTCCATGCCGGACATTGTGCCCGCCGTTGATCAGGTCACGGGAACGATTTCCGCGCGGGCCAGCCGGCCGTCCTCGATGTCGAGGAGGCCGATGGTGCCGTGCGGCTGCCGGCGCCGGTCCGTCGGCGAGCCGGGGTTGAAGATCCGGACGCCGTCGCCGGTCTCGTCCAGCGGGATGTGGGAGTGCCCGAAGACGACGAGGTCGGCGGCGGGGAACCAGCGCCGCATCCGGGCGGTGCGGCCGCGGGCCGGGCCGCTGTCGTGGACCATCGCGACGGCGAGCCCGCCGAGGTCGAGTTCGAGCCGTTCGGGGGCGCCCCACGCGGCGACGTCCGGGCCGTCGTTGTTGCCGAGGACGGCGTGGACGGGCGCGTACTCGGCGAGCTCGTCGAGGACGGACGCGACGCAGACGTCCCCGGCGTGCAGGATGGCGTCGGCGCCCCGCAGGTGCTCGGCGACCCGCGGCGGGCACCCCTTCCAGCGCCGGGGCGCGTGGGTGTCGGAGACCACCACCGCTCTCACGCCTCCATTGTCCGACGGCGGGCGCCGGCGGGCCGCGCCGGGGTCGGCCCGGCGGCGGCAGGCGGCGCGATCAGGTCGCCGGCGGGTGCGGCGGGATCAGGGGGCGGGGCGGACGCGGCCGAGCTTGTCGGGGTTGAGGACGGCGAACAGCCCCCGCACGCGGCCGTCGCGGACGTCGAACGCGGTGAGCTGCTCCTGGCCGTCGATGTGCGTCCAGAGCGCGGGCGCGCCGTTGGCCTCGACGATCCGGACCTCGCCGAAGCCGTAGCGGGAGCCGAGCCCCGTGATGAACGCGGCGACGGCGGCGCGGCCCTCGACGGGGCGGAGCGCGGCGCGGACCCTGCCGCCGCCGTCGTTCCAGGCCACGACGTCCTCGGCGAGCAGCTCGGTGAGGGCGGCGAGGTCGCCGCCGCGCGCGGCGTCGAGGAAGCGGCCGAGGAGCTCGGTGTGGTCGGCGGTGGACGGGCGGAACCGGTCGCGGCCCTCCGCGAGCCGTGCCGCCGCGCGGCGGTGGTGCTGGCGGCAGGTCGCGGCGGGGACGCCGACGATGCCGGCGATCTCCTCGTAGGGCAGTTCGAACGCCTCGCGCAGCACGAACACGGCGCGTTCGGGCGGCGACAGCCGCTCCATCATGTGCAGAGTCGCGTAGGAGAGGGTGTCGGTCATCTCGGCGGTCTCCAGCGGCCCGAACGCCGCGGCGGACACCGGTTCGGGCAGCCAGGGGCCGGGATACGCCTCGCGGGTGACACGGGCGGAGCGGAGCTGGTCGAGGGCGAGCCGCGACACGATCGTCACCAGGTAGGCGCGGGCGTTGCCGACCTCGGCGGGGTCGGTCCGGGTCCACCGCAGGTACGCCTCCTGGACGGTGTCCTCGGCGTCCCACATGCTGCCGAGCAGCCGGTAGGCGAGCCCGAGCAGCAGCGGGCGGTGCTCCTCGAACGCGCCGGCGGCGCCTTCTCGCTCGTCCATGCGGGCGATCATGCCGCGTCGCGGCCGGCGGCGCCCGCCCCGCCGGCCTCCATGCCGTGCACCCAGCTCGGGTGGCGGGGCCGCCAGTCGAGGCGGAGCCGGGCGCGGCTGTTGTCGGCGCCGCGCAGCCCGTTCATGAACGCCACGCCCCAGCCTCCGACGGCGAGCCGGGCGAGCGCGGCGGGAGCGCGTTTGGGCGCGGGCGCGTCCAGCATCCGGGCGTAGCGGGTGAGGAAGTCCGCCATCGTGACGGGCGTGTCGTCGACGATGTTCAGGGCGCCGGTGACGTCCTTGTCGAGCGCGGCGACGATCGCGGTGGCGGCGTCGTCGGCGTGGGTGAAGGACAGGACGGCGTGGCCGCCGCCGACCACCGGCACCTTTCCGGCGCGGACCTGGGCGGTGAACGACCCGTCGGGCGCGTAGGCGGACCCGGGGCCGTACAGGTGCCCGAAGCGCAGGACGAGGCCGCGGGCTTCGGCGGTCATCGTCTCGAGGTCGATGAGGGCGGCCAGGACGGGCGCGAACTGCTTGGGGGCGCGCTCGGTCCACAGCGGCGCGTCCTCGTCGGCGAGCCCGGCGGCGGGCCGGTAGGCGTAGGCGAGGCCCTGGGCGAGGACGCGGGCGGTCCCGGCGGCGCGGGCGGCGTCGTAGAGGTTGCGGGTGCCCTCGGTGCGCAGGCGGTTGGTGACCGCGAAGTCGCGGGCCAGGTGCTTCGGGTCGAGGGCGGCGGGGATGGCGGTGAGCAGGTTGACGACCGCGTCGGGCGCGGCCTCGCGGACGGCGCGGGACACCGCGTCCCGGTCGAGCGCGTCGGCGGCGAGGGTGCGTCCGGCCGGGCCGTCCCCGGAGCGCGACAGGCCGATCGCCTCATGGCCGACGGCCTCGAGCAGCGGCATCAGCCGGCGGCCGATGACCCCGGTGGATCCGGCGACGAGAACGCGCATGACGACTCCTGATGTCCGTCCCGGCATGGGCCGGGAGAAGGTCGCTTACGGCATCAGGACGGGGCGGGTCCGCCGGACGTGACAGTCCCGGATGTGATTCAGGGCACATGACCGGATCCGGGTGATTTAACCACTCCGGGATCTGGACACCGGTGGGAAACAACTGTAAGCGCGGTGTCATTACCCCCTGCTGACCTGCGGGGTTACGCTCGAAGTCCTCGCGAATCGTCCACGGGATCCGGCCGTACGCCCCCGGCCGCTCCGACACGGCGACCCAGCACCGCGAGGGTCAAGGGGCGGCCGGGCACCGAGGTGGAAGACCACTCCCTTGCACCGTCCCGGAGCCCGGCCGCCGCCCCTGCCGGCTACGAGGTCAGGTAGAGCTTGCGGTCGAAGACGCCGGAGCCGGGGGTGCTCTCGCCGCGGCCGATGGCGGCGCCGCTGCCGGTGCCGCTGGACGGGCAGAGCCCGCTGCTGCCGGACTCGCGGACGAGCTGGATGGCGCTGGACTTGCCCTGGAGGTCGTCGTCGGGCAGCGGCCGGTTCGGGTTGTCGCGGTTGTAGACGTCGAACGTCAGCCCGTCGGAGCCGCCGGTGCGGAAGCCGTAGATGCACGTGACGGTGAGGCCGAGCACCTGGCCCTTCAGGGTGATGCGCAGGTCGCCGCCGATGGCGATGACGCCGTCGCGCCCGCCCTGCACGGGGGCGTAGCCGATCTGACCGGACCGGTCGGACACGCCGCCCAGGTCGAGGACGGTGGCGGGCGAGCTGAACCCATTGGACGTGTGGCACGCGCCGATGGAGGCGGCGGTCAGCTCGCCGGCGCCGGCGGAGGTCGTGGTGCCCTGCATCTGCGCGCTGTCGCAGGTGCCGGTGACGTTCGTGCCCAGGAAGCCGGTGGAGAAGTTCAGCGTGCCGACGGTGGAGATCTGCCAGTTCCCGGCGTAGGGCGCGCCGGTGGCGGTGTCCTGGCGGATCGTGGTGGTCGCGGCGGACGCGGGGCCTGCGGCCAGCGCGAGCGCGGCGCACGCGGCGGCCGCCGGTGCGGCGAGCCGGGCGAGTCGGGCGGGAGCGTTCACGGGGTTCCTCCTCGGAGAGGGTTTCCTGCGTCCGCGCGCGGGGGCGCCCGCGCGCGGCCCCCTGCGCGCGGCCCGCGGTTTCCCGCCGTGACCGCGCCGATCACTCCTTGTTCATACCCGAGTGATCCCGGAAAGGGTAGAGCGATCGAGAAAGAGACCCGCAATTCATAGGATTCCGATAAACGGACGCCGGAGATCACTCATCCGGCCGCGAATCGGCGCTCGGCGAATGCCGGTTCTCACCGGATCTTATAACCGAAATCGGATTGGAACGATCGCATGGCGGGAAATTCGGCGGATGTGCGAAATCCCGGTGGGAAGGCGCGCGGCCGGGCTTGGGAGGTAGTGGACGGACCCGGCCGCGCGCCTGGCCCGTCAGCGGAACGCCGGCGTCATCGCGTAGACGCGGTTGGGCTTGTTGTAGCCCACGAAGACGCGCGATCCGCGGCCCGCGGGAGCGACGGCGAGGCCCTCGCTCTCGCCCGTCAGCGGGATGGTGATCGTTTCCAGGATCGTGCCGGCGCGGTCCAGCACGGTGATCGTGTTGTTGGTGTAGTACAGGACCTTGTCACCGGACATTTCCAAACCCTGCGGAACGCCCTGGTAACCGAGCGGGAACGTCGAGCGGACATTCCCGTCGAGGTCGGTGAAGGCGAAGACGAACGGGCCGTTGTCGCCCGGTCCGGCGTGGACGAGCAGCCCGTCGCGCCGGTCGTCCACGGCGACGAGACCGGAATTGCCGAGGGAGCCGAAATCGATGGTGCGGACGATGCGCGGCTCGCCCGTCCAGTCGACGACGTTGACCTTGGTCGGGTTGGTGCCGCCGCCGGTCGCGACGTAGAGCAGGCCGTCGGCGCCGCGGACGCTGATCTCGGCGGCGTGCCCGACGTCGAGCGGCGCGCTCTCCTTGACCTTGGTGCCGTCGGGGCGGTACTCGCGGATGACGCCCCGGCCGCCGCCGACGTCGAAGCCGACGAAGAAGCGGCCGCGGTGGTAGGCCAGGCCCTGCATGTTGCCGGTGTCGGGGACGTTGAAGACGAGCTCGAAGGTGTAGGAGCGTTCGGCCGCGGCGGCGGGGCGGGCCGTGCCCGCCAGCGCGGCGGCGCCGGCGAGCGCGGCGGCGCCCGCGAGGCCGAGGGCGGTGCGGCGGGTCAGCGGGGTGTCGGCGGGTAGGCGGGTCGGGTGCATCGTGCCTCCTCGTGGTGGGGGTCGCGCGGGGAGTCGGGGCGGCGGCCGGGGTCAGGCCGGTCGCGGCACGGTGAGGGCGCCGGGGTTCGCGCAGTGCAGGAGGGGCTCGCCGCGCAGGTGGCGGCCGACGTCCTCGGCGATGATGCGGGCGGCGTTCGCGGCGGTCTGCTTGCTGGCGCCCGCCAGGTGCGGGGTGACGATGACGTTCGGGGTGGTCAGCAGCCGCGACCCGGCGGGGATGGGCTCCTCGGGGAACACGTCGAACGCGGCGGCGAACAGGTGCCCGGACTCGACCGCGTCGCAGGCGGCCTCGTAGTCCAGCAGCGATCCGCGCGCGCAGTTGACGATGATCGACCCGGGCGCCATCGCGGCGATCTGCGCGGCGCCGATCATCCCGGTGGTCTGCGGGGTGGCGCGGGCGTGCAGGGAGACGATCTGCGCGCGCGCCAGCAGGTCGTCGAGCTGCACGAGTTCCGCGACGTCGGCGAGGTCGCCGAGATCGTCCAGGTACGGGTCGTGGACGAGGACCTTCGCGCCGAGCGCGGCCAGCATCCGGGCGACGCGGCGCCCGACCGCGCCGCAGCCGACGAGCCCGACGGTGCTGCCGAGCAGTTCGAAGCCGACGGCCTCGTAGCGGTAGTAGTCGCCGCGCCACTGGCCCGCGACGAGGTCGCCGTGGGTCTGCGGGATCCGCCGGACGGCGGCGAGGATCAGCGCGAGGGTGTGCTCGGCGGTGGCGCCGGCGTTGCGCCCCGGGGCGTAGCAGACGGCGACGCCGTGCTCGGTGGCCGCCTCCAGGTTGGCGTTGACGGGCCCGCCGCGGCTGATCCCGAACAGCTCCAGGTCGGGGCACGCCTCCAGGACGCGGCGGGTGAGCGGCGCCATCTGGGTGACGCAGATCCGCGCGCCGCGCAGCGCCTCGATGAGCCGCTCCTCGGTGCCGGACGCCTCGTCCACCTCGGCGACCCGCCCGAACGGCTCGACCGGCCACGGCAGCGTGAGCTCGGTGAACTCCAGGTCGCCGGGGGCGGCGGCGCGCAGCGCGTCGATGAACAGGCGGTTGCGGACGAACAGGTCACCGGCCGCCAGGACGCGGGTCGTCATTGCAGGCTCCAGGGAACGAGCGATCCTTCGATCGCGGTGTTGAACTCCAGGAGGGCGGCGTCGCCGTCCCGGAGCCGTATCTCGGTCAGTGCGCAGTTGCCCAGCGACGGGAACCGCCGCCGGTAGTCCTTGAGCGGCAGCCCCAGCAGCCGGCACAGCGCGAGGCGCAGCGCGGTGGAGTGCGCGACGACCAGGACGCGGCCGCCGGGGTGCCGTCCGGCGATGTCGTGCAGGCACGCGGTGAAGCGGCGCGCGGCGGCGGCCGGGTCCTCGCCGCCCGGCAGGTGGCCGGCGACGGGGTCGGCGCGGAAGGCGCGCAGCGCGTCGGGGAACGCGCGCTCCATCTCGTTGCGGGTGAGGCCCTCGCCGCGCCCGAAGTGCAGCTCGCGGAGCCGCGTGTCGACGACGGGGTCCGCGCCGATCGCCTTGGCGGACGGCTCGGCGGTGATCCGGGCGCGGCCGAGGTCGGAGCACCAGACGGCGTCGGGCCGGGCGGCCTCCGCCCACGCGCCGAGCAGCCGGGCCTGCTCCAGGCCGCGCCGCGTGAGCGCGACCTCGCTGGTGCCGGCGTAGCGGTTCTCGGCGTGCCATTCGGTCTCGCCGTGGCGGACGAGGACGAGGCGCGTCATCGGGCCGTCCTCTCGCGTGCGTGGTCGGCGGTGGGTGCGGGCAGCCACCCGCGCTTCTCCAGTTCGCCGACCATGCGCAGGTAGGCGTCGTCGAACCGGCCGGTGCTCCCCGGCCGCGGGTCGACGGTGGCCGCGACGGCGACCATGCGGGAGGCGACCTCGGCGACGTCCCGCCCGGCGGACGCGGCGAGGACGGCGGCGCCGAGCGCGGGCTCGGCCTGTCGGGGCAGCACGACGGGCCGTCCGAGGACGTCGGCGCGCAGCTGGCACCAGTACCGCGACTTCGCGGCGCCTCCGGTGAGGGTGAGGTCGCCGCCGGTGGGGGCGCCGAGCAGGTCGAGGTGGTCGAAGCAGAGCCGTTCGATGAACGCGACGCCCTGCAGGACGGCGGCGTAGGCGTCGGCCTCGTCGCCGGTCGCGCCGAGCGTGAACCCGCGGGCGTCCGGCGCGACGAACGGGAACCGCTCCCCCGCGCCGACGAGCGGGTAGGTGAGCGCGGCGGCGGGTTCCCGCTCGGCGGCGCGGCGGTCGAGGCCGGCGAGGTCGCGGCCCGGGTAGTCGCGGGTGAGGGCGCCCGCGCCGGTGCTGGACGCGCCGCCGGGCAGCCACCGCCCGTCCGGCGCCTTGTGGGAGTACACGACGCCGAACGGGTCGTGGACGAGGTCGTCGGTGACGCCCTTGAGCACCAGCGTGGTGCCGAGGACGGAGTTCCACGAGCCGGCGGTGAGGCGGCCGGTGCCGAGCTGGGCGGCGCACCCGTCGGTGGCGCCCGCGATCACCGGCGTGCCCTCGGGCAGGCCGGTCGCCGCGGCGGCGTCGGCGCCGACGGTGCCGAGCGGGGTGCCGGAACGTTCCAGCTCAGGGAGCAGCTCCGCCGGGACGCCGAGCGCGTCCAGGACGTCCAGCGGCCACGCCTCGGCGACGAGGTCGGCGCCGGTCTTGAGGGCGTTGCTGAGGTCGGCGGCGACGGGGCGGCCGGTCAGCCGCCGGTTCACGAAGTCGGCCTGGTGCGCGAGGCGCGCGCCGTCCGGCAGGCCGGGGGTGTTCTCCAGCAGCCACAGCAGCTTCGGCAGCGCCCAGGCGGGCTGCATGCGCTGGTAGCCGAGCCTGCGCCACACCTCGCCGCCGGCCTCGTCGATCCTCTCGACGGCGCCGGCGGCGCGGGTGTCGTCGTACATCAGCGCCGGGGTCAGGGGCCGCCCGCCGCGGTCGGTCAGCAGGACGGTGCCGGACGTGCCGTCCACCGCGACGGCCTGCACCGCGCCCGCCGGGACGTCGCGGAGCGCCTCGCGGCAGGCGGCGGTGACGGCCGTCCACCACAGCTCCGGGTCCTGCTCGTGGCGCGGACCGTCGCGCCGGCCCGACAGCGGCGCCGTCCCGCTGCCCGCGACCTCACCGGACGCCGTGACGGCCAGCGCCCGCACGCTTTGCGTGCCGAGGTCGATCCCGACCCACACGGGTTCGGCGCTCACCGCTCACCCCCGCGCTCGCGCATCGCGGCGAGCGTGGGCCACGCGGGCGCGGTCGCCCGCCGGATGTCCAGGAAGTCCTGGTACGCCTGCGCGTAGTGCGCGGCGCGTGCGGGATCGGGGTCGCAGACCTCGCCCGGCCGGACGTATCTGGCGGCCGCTTCCCCGGCGTCCTCGGCGCGGCCGGTGGCGAGCAGCCCGACGATGAACGCGCCGCGCGCGCCCGACTCGGCGTCGGCCGACCGGACGACCGGGACGCCCGTGACGTCGGCGAGCATGCCGAGCCAGAACGCGCTCGCGGAGCCGCCGCCGCTGACCCGCAGCTCGGTCGGGCGGGTCCCGGCCGCCTCCAGGCAGTCCCGGACCACCAGGCTGAGCCCTTCCAGGACGGCGCGGGCGAGGTCGGCGCGCTCGTGCTCGACGGTCAGGCCGTGGAAGGCGCCGCGCGCCCGCGGCTCCAGGAACGGCGCGCGCTCCCCGGCGGGCGACAGGTACGGCAGGAACACCAGGCCGCCGGCGCCGGGCGGGGACTGCGCCGCCAGCGCGGACAGCGCGGACGGGTCGTCGCCGAGGCCGAGCGTCCGGCGGGCCCAGTCGACGACCTGGCCGCCCGCGAGCGTCGGGAACGCCCGCAGCCACCGGTCCGGCACGCCCATCGCGACCGTGAAGCCGGACGGCTCGCCGTCGAGGCGCGGCTCGTCCACGACCATCTCCGTGCACAGCGTCGTGCCGAGGATCGTGCACGCCTGCCCGACGTCGACCGCGCCCGCGCCGATCGCGGTGGACGCGATGTCGTAGGGGGCGAGGACGACCGGGATCCCGGCGGTGAGGCCGAGCGCGCCGGCGGCGTCGGGCGTGAGCGGGGCGGCCCGCTCGCCGTCGCCGAGCAGGTCCGGCAGCAGCGCCGCCGCCCACTCCATGCCGTAGAGGCGGAGCAGGTCGCGGGAGAACCCGCGCTCGCGGACGTCCATGAACGGCGCCGACGCGTCCGAGGAGTCCACCGCGATCCGGCCGGTGAGCCGGGAGAAGACCCAGCCGCCGCAGGTCAGGGACGCCGCGGACCGGGCGAGCCGGTCGGGGTCGTGCTCGCGCAGCCAGGTGAGGATCGCGTTGGGCAGCCCCGGGAACGGCAGCGACCCGTTCGCGCGGAACGCCTCGGCGATGACGCCGGAGCGCGCCCAGCCCTCGACGGCCGCGGCGGCGCGGCCGTCGTTCCACAGGATCGCCGGGCCGGTCGGCTCGCCGGCGGAGTCGACGAGCCAGCAGCCGTCGCCCTGCGCGGTGAGCGCGAGCAGGTCGACGCCCGCGCCCGCCGCCGCGACCCGGGCGGCGGCCTCGCGCACCGCGCCGGCCACCGCGTCCCAGACCTCGGCCATGTCCTGCTCGGCCCGGCCCGGCGCGGGCCGGGACACCGTCGTCGGCCGGCGGACGACGGCCAGCTCCGTGCCGTCCTCGGCGTATCCGACCGCCTTGATCATCGTGGTGCCCGCGTCGACGCAGACGACCGCCATCGGCTCTCCCGTGAGGTGCGGAAACAGGGTGTCAGGCGCGGCCGTGCGTCCGCCGCGACCGGCGGGCGACCGAATCCAGCGCCACGGCCAGCAGCAGCACCGCGCCGGTGACCATGAAACGGTAGGACGAGTCGAGGTTCAGCAGCGTCAGCCCGCTGGAGATCGACTGGATGACGACGATGCCGAGCAGCGCCGCGAACGCGTTGCCGCGCCCGCCGAACAGGCTCGTCCCGCCGATGACGGCCGCCGCGATCGCGTTGAGGTTCACGTCGCCGCCGCCGCTGCTCTGGTTCGACGCCGCCAGCCGGGCCGCCGCGAGGATCCCGCCGACGGCGGCGAGCGTCGTGCACACCACGAACGCCGAACTGTAGACCGCCTTGACGTTGATGCCGGCGCGCCGGGCCGCCTCGACGTTGCCGCCGACCGCGTACACCGACTTGCCGTACTTCGTCCGGGACAGGACGTAGTGCGTCGCCAGCACGAGGCCGAGGAACAGCACGAACATCCAGCCGACGCCGCGGTCCCGGCTCAGGTACCAGACGGCGACCGCGAGGCCCGCCAGCAGGACGGCGCTGCGCAGCACGAGCGTCTGCTCGGTGGTGGCGGGCAGGCCGGCCCTGCGGCGCGCCGCCGCCCGCGCGTGGCCCGTCCAGTACAGCGCGCCGGCGCCCACCGCGACCAGCGCGTACGCCAGCCACGCCGGGACGAAGTCGAGCTGCGCGAACGTCACCAGCCACGAGTCGAACGGCAGGTTGATCGAGCCCTTCGGGCCGAGGATCCACAGCTGCAGGCCGAGGAAGCCGAGCAGTCCGGCGAGGGTGATGACGAAGCTCGGCACGCCGAGCCGGTTGAACACCTGCGCGTAGAACCAGCCGATCAGGCAGCCCGCGGCGGCCGCCGCGACGAGCGCCACCACGGCGGGCATCCCGTGGTCGACGAACAGCACCGCGGTGATGGCCGCGCTGAGCCCGCTGATGGAGCCCACCGACAGGTCGATCTGCCCGACCAGCAGCATGAACACCACGCCGAGCGCGATCACCCCGACCGGGACGCACTCCATCGCCAGGTTCACCAGGTTCGCGCTGGACAGGAACACCGGGTTCAGGATCTGCATGACGGTCCAGATGACCACCAGTCCCGCGACCACCGGCCACACGCCGAGGTCGCCGCCGCGGACCCGGTCCGCCATCCCGGTGAGGGTGGCGCGCAGGCCGCGGTCCTGCGGCTCGCCGGGCGGCGCCTGCTCCACCGGCGGCGCCGTGGTGAGATCACTCATCGCCGTCCCCCTTCGTCGTCGCGATGCGCGCGACGGGCTCGCCCTCGCCGTCCTCGCCGGCGGCCGCGCCGCCGGTGCCCGTGTCCGATGCGGTGCCGGACTCCGCGGCGGCGTCCTCCGCGGACGGGCGGGCGCGCTTGGAGCGGCGGCTGACCACGTTGTCGGTCGCGCCGGTGATCGCCGCGACCAGCTCCTCGGCGGACGTCGCCTCCGCGTCGAACACGCCGTTGTTGCGGCCGAGCCGCAGCACCGCGACCCGGTCCGCGACCGCCTTCACGTCCGCCATGTTGTGGCTGATCATGATGACGCCGAGGCCCCGCTCGCGGAGCCGCTCGATCAGGTTCAGCACCTCGGCGGTCTGCGCGACGCCGAGCGCGGCGGTCGGCTCGTCCAGGATGATGACCTTCGGGTCGCCGAGCAGGGAGCGGGCGATCGCGACCGTCTGCCGCTGCCCGCCCGACAGCGCCGCGACCGGCGCCTCCACCGACGGGATCTTCGCCGACAGCTGGCGCAGCAGCTCCCGGGACCGGACCTCCATCGCGACCTCGTCCAGCCGCAGCGCGCGCAGCTCCCGGCCGAGGAACAGGTTCTCGATGACGTTGAGGTTCTCGCAGAGCGCGAGGTCCTGGAAGACGGTCGCGATGCCGAGCTGCTGCGCCGCCGCGGGGCTCGGGACCGACACCTCGCGGGACTCGAAGGTGATGGTCCCCGCGTCCGGCGGGTGCACCCCGGACAGGACCTTCACCAGCGTGGACTTGCCGGCGCCGTTGTCGCCGACGAGCGCGACGACCTCGCCCGCCGCGACGTCCAGGTCGACGCCGGTGAGCGCGGCGACCGCGCCGAAGGACTTGCTGATGCCGCGCAGCGACAGCAGCGCGCCGTCCTTCGCGGCGGCCGGGGCGGGGGCCGTGGGGGTGGGCGTGGGTGACATGACCGACCTTCGTGGATCGTTGCCTGTGCCGAGCCGGTGCTCGATACCGGTGCTCGGGCCGCTACTTGATGCCGAGCTGGGTGCAGCCCGCGGCGTAGTCGGCGGTGCAGACCTGCGACGCCTTGAGCGCACCGCCCGGTCCGAGCAGCACGGTGGCGATGTTGTCCTTCGTCACCACGGTCGGCGTGAACAGCTCCGACGGGGTGTTGAACAGGGTCGCGTTCGGCTTCGGCTTCTCGCCCTTGACCAGCTCGTACGCCGCCTGCGCCGCCGCCTCCGCGACGATCTTGATCGGCTTGGAGATGGTGTTGTACTGGTCGCCGTTCACGATCCGCTGCGCGGCGGCGAGCTCGGCGTCGTTGCCGGTGACCGGCGGGACCGGCTTCCCGGCCGCCTTGAACGCGGCGACGCTCGCGCCGCCCGTGCCGTCGTTGGCGGCGACGACGCCGGCGATCTGCCCGCCGAACTTGCTGATCTGGCCGCTCACCCAGTCCTGCGCCTTGGCGGGCTCCCAGCCGGGGGTGTCGTACTCGGCGAGGAGCTTGAAGCCGGACGGGTCGACCGCGCTGTGGATGCCCTTCTTGATCAGGTTCGCCGCGGCGTCGGTGGGCGAGCCGTTGACCTCGAGGATCCCGCCCTTGGCCTTGGCCTGCTTCAGGTGGTCGACCAGCGACTGGCCGATCATCGCGCCGATCTTCTCGTTGTCGAAGGAGACGTAGAAGTCGGCCTTGGCGGCGGGGATGGGCCGGTCGTAGGCGATCACGGCGACCTTGCGGGACTGCGCCATCCGGACGATGGACGCGGCCGCCGCCGAGTCGACGGGGTCGATCACGATGGCCTTCACGCCCTGCGCCAGCACCGAACTCGCCTGCTGCTGCTGCTTCGAGGCGTCCGCGCCCGCGTTCTGGTACAGCACCGAGCAGCCGCCGCACAGCTGCTTCATCTTGGCCTTGAACAGCGGCGCGTCGTACAGCTCGTAGCGGGTCGAGGCGATGTCCGGCATGAGGAACGCGATCTTGGCGTTCTTGGCGTCGCCGCCGGTCGAGCCGGCGCTCTTCGACGAGCACGCCGCGGCGGGGGCGAGCACGGCCAGGGCCGCGCCGGCCGCGGCGGCCGTCCGGAGGGAAAGCTTCGTCACTGGGGTCTCCTCGGTGCTGCGCCCGTGGGGGGAAGGGCGGCCGATCCAGCGCGGCGGCCGTCCGAGCCGGGTCCGGTGGCCGTCGCGGGGAGAACGTAACATCAGGAACGTTAGAAGTGTCAATACCAGGACGTTAACTAACAATCGGTGGCGTGATCTGGTGGCGAAGCGACGTCAGAACGCCCACGTCACAACTCGATATCGACCGTGCAGGCCCTCTAGGCGGCACGGGCCGTCATGGTGTTGGTTCTAACATCGCCCATCACATGACGGGCGGGCGGAACGAGCGCTCGGACGCGCGGAAAGAGCGCTCGGACGCGTGGAACGGACGTGCGCGGGCGCGTGGAACGGGCGCGCTCAGGCGCGGGGAGCGACGTCGTAGGCGACCTTGTGCAGGTCCAGTTCGCGGAGCGCCGCGGCGGACGCGCCGTCGTCGGTGATCACGCGCTCGAACTCGCCCAGCGGCGCCACCCGGTGCAGCGCGGTGCGCCCCAGCTTGGTGTGGTCCACCAGCAGGACGTTGCGGACGGCGCTGCGCAGCATCGCGCGCTTCACCACCACGACCCGCTGCTCCTGGTGGCAGGCGTTGCCCGCGGACACCGCCGACGTCGACACGAAGCACATGTCGACCTGCAGCGACTCGATCGCCTCGACGCACGAGACGCCCATGAAGGAGTTGTGCAGCGGGTCGTAGTCGCCGCCGAGGGCGATGAGCCGGACGCCCTGCACGGGCGCCAGCAGGTTCAGGCCGTCGAGGAAGTTGGTGACGATCGTCAGCGGGCCGGCGTCCTTGATCCGGCGGGCGAGCGCGAGGGCGGTGGTGGAGTCGTCCAGCATGATCGCCATGCCGGGCTCGACCAGCTCCGCCGCCGCGGCGGCGATCGCCTCCTTCTCCTCGCGCATGGACTTGCCCCGGTAGGCGACGCTGCTCTCGAAGACGCCCGAGCGCTGCGCGGTGACCCCGCCCCGGTACTTGCGGACGATGCCCTGCCGCTCCAGCTCGTCGAGGTCGCGGTGGATGGTCATCAGGCTGACCCCGAACCGCTCGACCAGCTCGGCCGCCGTCGCCGAGCCCTGGGCGAGGACCGCCTCGGCGATCGCGTCCTGGCGTTGCGCGGGCCCCCGCCGCTGCCGGTTGCTCATGCCCCGCTCCTCCGTCCGGACGCCGCGAGCGCGGCGGGTCGAAGGGAAGTTAACATCACCGATGTTAAGACCTCAACCGGCGCTGTCACTCCCCGCGGTGGCGGGCAGGCCGGCGTCGCGCCATGCCTTGAAGCCGCCGACGACGTCGGTGGCGCGGGTCAGGCCGAGGTCGTGCAGGGCCGCGGCGGCCAGGCTGGAGGTGTAGCCCTCGGAGCAGAACACGATGACGCGCACGTCGTGCCCGGTGGCCTGCGGCAGGCGGGCGTCCGACCGCGGGTCGAACCGCCACTCCAGGACGTTGCGCTCGACGATCAGTGCGCCGGGGATCTCGCCCTCGGCGGCGCGCTGCGCGGCGGGGCGGATGTCCACCAGCAGGGCTCCGTCGCGGGACTCGGCGTGCGCCGTGCCGGGGTCGAGCCGGTCGAGCCGGGCGCGGGCGGCGGCGAGGATCTCATCGATGCTGCGAGGCATGTCCCCCAGCATGGCAGCAGATTCCCTACTGAGCGAGTCGGAAAACAGGCCTGCCGCGTCCCGCCCTGGTCCGATCCCGCTCGCGCGGGCCGGGGCGGTCTGCCCGTCCCGCTCCGCGCGGTACTACCGTCGTCGCCAGGGGTGCCGCCTCGGCGCGGCGGCCCGGGTCCAAAGCGTAAGGGGCGGATGTGGGCGATCAGGGCGATCTCGTGGCGGCGCTGCGGCGCGCCGGGGTCAGCGGGGTGGACGATTCGGCGCTGGCACGGTCCATGTACGCCTCGGACGCCTCGCTGTACCGCGTCCCGCCCGTGGTCGTGGTGACGCCCCGGGACACCGGCGAGCTGCCCGCGGTGCTGGCGGTGTGCCGGGAGTTCGCGGTGCCGCTGACGATGCGGGGCGCGGGGACCTCCATCGCGGGCAACGCGGTCGGACCCGGCGTGGTCGTGGACGCGAGCCGGCACCTGAACCGGGTGCTGGAGATCGACCCGGACGCCGGGACGGCGCTGGTCGAGCCCGGGATCGTGCAGGCGCGGCTGCACCGGATCGCGGGCGGGCACGGGCTGCGGTTCGGGCCCGACCCGTCCACCCGGACGCGGGCGACCCTCGGCGGCATGATCGGCAACAACGCCTGCGGATCGCGGGCGCTCGGCTACGGCCGCACGTCCGACAACGTGCTCGGCCTGGACGTGGTCGCCGGGACCGGGGAGCGGCTGCGGCTCGGCGACGTCCCCGGCGCCCCCGGCGGGGGCACCGCCCAGAGCCCGCTGCTGGACCGGCTGCGCGACCTCGTGAACGGGCGGCTCGCGCTGATCCGCACCGAGTTCGGGCGGTTCGGCCGGCAGGTGTCGGGCTACTCGCTGGAGCACCTGCTGCCCGAGCGGGGCTTCGACGTCGCGCGGGCGCTGGTCGGCAGCGAGGGGACCCTCGCGGTGACGCTCGCGGCGCGGCTGCGGATGGTCCGCGAGCCCGCCTGCCGGCTGCTGGTCGTGCTCGGCTACGGGTCGATGGCCGAGGCCGCCGACGCCGTCCCGGCGATCCTGCCGCACGGCCCGGTGGCCTGCGAGGGCCTGGACTCCAGGATCACCGACGTGGTGCGCGGACGGCGCGGCCCGGACGCGGTGCCGCCGCTGCCCGAGGGCTCGGGCTGGCTGCTGGTGGAGCTGGCCGGCCCGGAGATCGGCCCGCTGCGCGACACCGCCCGCAGGGTCGTCGCCGAGTCCGGAAGCGCCGGCTCGGCGCTGGTCGAGGACACGGCGCTCGCCGACGCGCTCTGGCGGATCCGCGAGGACGGCTCGGGCCTGGTGGCGCGCACCCCGGACGGCCGGCAGGCGCACGCCGGCTGGGAGGACGCGGCCGTCCCGCCCGAGCGGCTCGGCTCCTACCTGCGCGAGTTCGAGGCGCTGCTCGACGGGCACGGCCTGTTCGGCGTCCCGTACGGGCACTTCGGGGACGGCTGCGTGCACGTCCGGATCGACTTCCCGTTCGACCGCCCCGGCGGCACCCGCGTGTTCCGCGACTTCCTCAACGAGGCGGCGGCGCTCGCCGCGCGGCACGGCGGCACGATGTCCGGCGAGCACGGCGACGGGCGCGCGCGCGGCGAACTGCTGCCGCACATGTACTCCCCTGAGGCCCTCGACCTGATGGCTCAGGTCAAGGACCTCTTCGACCCCGACGACCTGCTCAACCCGGGGATCATCGTCCGTCCCGCCCCCGTGGACGCCGACGTGCGGACGGCCGGCATCGCCCCGGTCACCCGCGCGGAGCTGCCGACGCTCGGCCTCGCCTACCGCGGCAACGCGGGCGACCTGGCGCGGGCCGTGCACCGCTGCACCGGCGTCGGCAAGTGCCGCGCCGACAACACCGGGACCGGCGGCGTGATGTGCCCGTCGTACCTCGCCACCAGCGAGGAGAAGGACACCACGCGCGCGCGGGCCCGCGTCTTGCAGGACGTCGTCTCCGGCCACCTCGGTCCCGACGGCTGGAGGACCCAGGCCGTCCACGACGTCCTGGACCTCTGTCTGTCGTGCAAGGGCTGCGCGTCCGACTGCCCCACCGGCATCGACATGGCGTCCTACAAGGCCGAGGCCCTCCACCAGCGCTACCGGCGCAGGCTCCGGCCGCGCGCCCACTACGCCCTCGGGCGGCTGCCACGCTGGACGCGCCTGGCCGCGAAGGCGCCCGCCGCCGTGCCGGCGCTGAACGCGGCGATGCGGTCGCGCGCGCTGCGGCCGCTGATCGCCTGGGCCGCCGGCATCGACCACCGCCGCTCGCTGCCCGCCTTCGCGCCCGTCCCGTTCCGCCGCCGGTTCGCCTCCCACCGCAGCCCGGCGGGCCGCAACGGTGAGGTGGTCCTGTTCGTCGACACCTTCACCGACGCCTTCTCCCCGGACGTCGCCGAGGCCACCGTCAAGGTCCTCGAACACGCCGGCTACCAGGTGTCCGTTACCGCGCGCCCGGTCTGCTGCGGCATCACGTGGATCTCCACCGGGCAGCTCGACGGAGCGCGCGCGCAGCTCCGCCGCACCGTCCGGGCCCTCCTCCCGCCGGTGCGGCGCGGCGCGAAGGTCGTCGGCATGGAGCCGTCCTGCACCGGTGTGCTCCGCTCGGACGCCGAGGAGCTCCTGCGGGGCGTGGACGCGGCCGCCGCCCGCGAGGTCGCCGCCGCCACCCGCACCCTCGCCGAGCTGCTCGCCGAGACCCCGGACTGGACGCCGCCCGACCTGTCCGGCGTCACCGGCGTCGCGCAGCCGCACTGCCACCACCACGCCGTCATGGGCTGGACGAAGGACGCCGCCCTGCTCAGGGACGCGGGCGCCGAGGTCGCCCGGCTCGGCGGCTGCTGCGGCCTCGCGGGCAACTTCGGCGTCGAGAAGGGCCACCACGAGGTCTCCGTCGCGATCGCCGAGCACCAGCTGCTCCCGGCCGTCCGCGGCGCCGCCGAGGACGACGTCGTGCTCGCCGACGGCTTCAGCTGCCGCACCCAGCTGGCCGACCTCGCCTCACGCGAGGGCGAGCACCTGGCCCAGCTCCTGGCCCGCCACCTCCCGGAGTGACGTTCAGCGGCGGGCGAGGGTGCGGGACAGGGTGAGGGCCGCGGTGTGGACCGCCGGGGCGACGGCGGCCAGCCGCATGCGGTTGGACCACCCGGAGACCGACAGCGCGCCGATCGCCTCCCCGTCCGCGCCGAGGACGGGGCTGGCCGCGCAGAGGATGCCGTTGCCGGACTCCTCCCGGTCGTAGGCGACGCCCTCCTCGCGGATCCTGGCCAGCTCCCTGGTGAACAGCCCGGGCGCGACGACGGTGCGCTCACCGACCTTGACCAGCCCGGCGTCCAGTACCGCCTGGACGACCTCGGGCGGTGAGAACGCGAGGATCGCCTTGCCGACGCCGGTGGCGTGCGCGGGCAGCCGGCCGCCGACCTGCGAGGGCATCCTCGGGGCGTCGGAGGCGCCGAGGATCTCCACGTACACCACCTCGGCGCCCTCCAGGACGGCGAGGTGCACGGTCTGCCGCGTCGCCTCCCGCAGGTCGGACATGTAGGGGACGGCGGCGTCCCGCAGGACGCGCTGCCGGGGCACCCGCTGGCCGATCTCGAACAGCCGGAGGCCGAGCCGCACCCGCGTCCCCTGCCGCTCCAGCAGGCCCGCCTCCACCAGGTCGAGCGCGATGCGGTGCGCCGTCGAACGGGGCAGGCCGCTGCGGCGGGCCAGCTCCGCCGCGCCGAGGCCGTCGTCGTCCGCCCGGAAGGCGGTCAGCACCGCGACGGCGCGGCGCAGGAACGTGTCATCGGACGGCATGGCCCCACTGTAGAAGACGTGTCCCACCACGTGGGACGACCGCGTTGCCCGGAGGGCCGCCGGCGCGGAAGGCTCGTCGCAGAGACGACGAAAGGAACGGCCATGGACCCGGGCTCTGCTCCTCCCGAGGGGGGACGACCCCCCACGCCCCCCGGCCCGGCTGCGCCGGAATGGGTCGAGAAGGCCGCCGGCGCGCTGCTCGACGCGTACGCCACCGGCGTCCCGATCCCGCCCCTCACCGCGTCGCACCCCGACATGTCGGTGGACGACGCCTACGCGATCCAGCGCGCCCAGGCGGACGCGTGGACCGCCGCGGGCGCCCGGATCAAGGGCCACAAGGTGGGCCTGACGTCGGCCGCGATGCAGCGCCAGATGGGCGTGGACCAGCCGGACTTCGGCATCCTGCTCGACTCGATGTTCCTGCCGGAGAGCGCCCCGATCGACGCGGGCCGCTTCCTGCAGCCGCGGGTGGAGCCGGAGATCGCGTTCGTGCTGGGCCGGCCCCTGTCCGGGCCGGGCGCGACGGCCGCCGACGCCGTCGCCGCGGTGGAGTACGTGCTGCCCGCGCTGGAGGTCATCGACTCCCGGATCGCGGACTGGAAGATCACGCTGCCGGACACCATCGCCGACAACGCCTCCAGCGGCGGCCTGGTGCTCGGCACCCGGCCCGTCCGCCTCGGCGACCTCGACCTCGCACTGATGGGCTGCCTGCTGCACCGCGACGGCGTGCTGATCGACACCGGCGCCGGCGGCGCGGTGCTGGGCTCGCCGATCAACGCGCTGGTGTGGCTGGCCAACGTGCTCGGCGAGCGCGGCGTCGCGCTGGAGCCCGGGCACGTGGTGCTGCCCGGCTCGATCACCGCGGCCGTCCCGGTCGCGCCCGGAGAGACGCTGACGGCGACGTTCGCCGGGATCGGTTCGGTCACCGCCCGGTTCGGAAAGGAGGAGCTCACATGAGCAAGCTGACGGCCGCCATCGTCGGGCCCGGCAACATCGGCACCGACCTGCTGGTCAAGCTGACGCGCAGCGAGCTGATCGACGTCCACTCGATGGTCGGGGTGGTGCCCGAGTCCGACGGCCTGGCCCGCGCCCGCAAGATGGGCGTGCCGGCGTCGGCGGAGGGCGTGGACTGGCTGCTGGACCAGCCGACGCTGCCCGACCTGGTGTTCGAGGCGACGTCGGCGAAGGCGCACCTCGCCAACGCCCCGCGCTACGAAGAGGCCGGGATCACCGCGATCGACCTGACGCCCGCCGCGGCGGGCCCGCTGGTGTGCCCGCCGGTCAACCTGGACACGCTGTCGGACGCGCCGAACCTCAACATGATCACCTGCGGCGGGCAGGCGACGATCCCGATCGTGCACGCGGTGTCGTCGGTCGTCCCGGTGCCGTACGCGGAGATCGTCGCGTCGATCTCCTCGCGGTCCGCCGGCCCCGGCACCCGCGCGAACATCGACGAGTTCACCGAGACCACGGCGCGCGCGATCGAGCAGGTCGGCGGCGCGGTCCGGGGCAAGGCGATCATCATCCTGAACCCGGTCGACCCGCCGATGATCATGCGGGACACGGTGTTCTGCGCGATCCCGTCGGACGCCGACACCAAGGCGATCTCCGCGTCGATCGAGAAGATGGTCGCCGAGGTCGCCACGTACGTGCCGGGCTACACGCTGCGCGCGGAGCCGCAGTTCGACGAGCCCCGCGACATCTGGAACGGGATGGCCCGCGTCGCGGTGTTCTTGGAGGTCCGCGGGAACGGCGACTACCTCCCGCCGTGGGCCGGCAACCTCGACATCATGACCGCGGCCGCCGCCCGGGTGGGCGAGCAGCTCGCGCGCAGGAAGGTCACCTCATGACGGAGCAGACGGCGGAGAAGATCCGCATCACCGACTCGACGCTGCGGGACGGCAGCCACGCGATGGCGCACCGCTTCACCGAGGAGCAGGTCCGCGGCGTGGTGCACGCCCTGGACAGCGCGGGCGTCGAGGTCATCGAGGTGACGCACGGCGACGGCCTCGGCGGCTCGTCGTTCAACTACGGCTTCTCGCTGGAGGACGACGTCAAGCTCGTCGCCGCGGCCGTGGACGAGGCGACGCAGGCGAAGATCGCGGTGCTGCTGCTGCCGGGCCTCGGCACGGTGAAGGACCTGAAGATGGCGCACGACGCGGGCGCGTCGGTGGCCCGGGTCGCGACGCACTGCACCGAGGCGGACGTGTCGCTGCAGCACTTCGCCGCGGCCCGCGAGCTCGGCATGGAGACCGTCGGGTTCCTGATGCTGTCGCACCGGGTCGGCCCGGAGGAGCTGGCGAAGCAGGCGCGGATCATGGTGGACGGCGGCGCGCAGTGCGTGTACGTCGTCGACTCGGCGGGCGCGCTGGTGCTCGGTGAGGCGCAGGAGCGGATCAGCGCGCTGGTCAAGGAGATCGGGCACGAGGCGCAGGTCGGCTTCCACGGCCACCAGAACCTCTCGCTCGGCGTCGCCAACTCGGTGCTGGCGCAGCAGAACGGCGCCCGGCAGATCGACGGGGCGCTGTGCGCGCTCGGCGCCGGCGCGGGCAACTCCCCCACCGAGGTGCTGGTCGCGACGTTCGAGCGGCTCGGCATCCCGACGGGCGTGGACGTGCAGGGCGCGATGGCCGCCGCCGACGACGTGGTGAAGCCGTTCCTGCACCGGCTGCCGTTCGCGGACCGCGGCGCGATCACGCAGGGCTACGCGGGCGTGTACTCCAGCTTCCTGCTGCACGCCGAGCGGGCGGCGGAGCGCTACGGCGTGCCGGCGCACGAGATCCTGCAGAAGGTCGGCGAGGCCGGCTACGTCGGCGGCCAGGAGGACATGATCATCGACGTGGCGCTGCAGCTCGCCGCCGAGCGCGACCGCGCGTCCTGACCGGTCCCGGTCCCTCAGGCCCGGGAGCCCGCTCAGGCGAGCGGGCTCCCGTCCAGATCGTCGAGGAGGGCGCGGGGGTCGTTGTAGACGGCCGCCGCGCCCGCCTCTTGCAGCTCCTCCCGGCTCCATCCGCCGCTGAGGACGCACGCGCACGGCATCCCGGCGCGCGCGGCGGCCTCGACGTCCCAGCGGGTGTCGCCGACGAACACGGCGCGCCCGGCGGGGACCCCGGCGCGCTCCAGTGCCAGTTCGACCAGGTCGGGGGACGGTTTGCTGGCTCCGACCTCCGATGACGAGGTGGCCTCGTCGATCGCGTCGTCGGCGTCCAGGGCCGCGCGCAGCGCCTTCAGCTCGGGGGTGGCCGCGGAGCTCGCCAGCACGACGCGGCGGCCGCGGCGGTGGCAGGCGCGCAGCAGGTCGGCGGCGCCGTCGAACGGCTTGAGCCGCGTCCAGTACTGCGCGTAGAGCGCGCTGTGCGCCGTCCGGATCGCGTCGTCGGCGTCGCGGTCCCGGTCGCTCGGCAGCAGGTGGTCGAGCAGCTTGTCCGAGCCCATCCCGATCGCCCGGTGGACGCTCGCCATCGGGACGGTGTGGCCGTGCTGCAGGAACGCCTGCCACCACGTCGTGGCGTGCAGGTAGTTGGTGTCGACCAGCGTCCCGTCGACGTCGAAGAGCACAGCATCGATCATGCCGGGGCCCTACCCGGCAGGCGCCGGGGGAACCGGCGCCGGCCGCACCGTTGGGCGCGCGTGCGGCCGGCGTCGGGGCTTCGGCGGCGGGCGTCCGGGACGCCGGACCGGTCCGTTGCCCGGAACTCTAGGCGCACTTTGGCGGCACGACAATAGCTGTTGGCGTATCGCCAATAACGAATCCGCTGGCGCTGGCGGCGCGACCGACCTGGGAGGCCGCGGCGCGCGTCACCGCGCGCAAGCGACCGCCCCGCGGCCGGAGTCGCGGGGCGGTAGGCAGACGGGGCCGGCGCGTCAGTGCTCGTGCACGATGACGCCCCGGATGTTCTTGCCGTCGCGCAGGTCCTGGTAGCCCTCGTTGACCTGGTCGAGCGTGTACCGCTTCGTCACGAGCGCGTCCAGGTCGAGCTTGCCCTGGTCGTACAGGCGCAGCAGGCGCGGGATGTCGTACTGCGGGTTCGCCGACCCGAACAGCGTGCCCTTGATCGTCTTCTCGAAGAGCGTGAGCACCGCGCCGGACACGTGGATCGTCAGCTTCTCCGGATGGGCGAGCCCGGTCACCACGAGCGTGCCGCCCTTGCCGATGACGTTGAACGCGGCGCCGACGACCTCCTCGTCCACCACGCCGACGGTCACCAGCGCCTGGTCGGCGCCCTGCCCCCAGGTCAGCTCCATCACCTTGGCGAGCGCCTCGTCCGCGTCGCCGAACGCGTGGGTGGCGCCGAGCTCGACGGCCTTGTCCCGCTTGAACGCGACGGGGTCGACCGCCACGATGTTGGCCGCGCCCGCGTGCCGGGCGCCCTGGACGGCGTTGATGCCGATGCCGCCGATGCCGAACACCACGACGGTGTCGCCGGGCCGGACGCCGCCCGCGTACACCGCGCTCCCCCAGCCGGTCGGGACGCCGCAGCCGACCAGCACCGCCGTCTCCAGCGGCAGCCACTCGTCGACCTTCACCACCGAGTGCTGCGAGACCGTCGCGTACTGGCTGAACGTGCCGATCATGCACATGGCGCCGTAGTCCTCGCCGCCGCTGTGGAAGCGGAACGTGCCGTCGGGCAGGTCGCCGTTCAGGATGGTGGCGCCCATGTCGCAGATGCTCTGCCGCCCCGTCGAGCAGTACCGGCACGTCCCGCAGTTGGGGATGAAGCTGCACACGACGTGGTCGCCCGGCGCGACCTTGGTGACGCCGGTGCCGACCTCCTCGATGACGCCGGCGCCCTCGTGCCCGCCGACGATCGGGAACCGCGGCACCAGGTCCCCGTCGGTGAGGTGCAGGTCGGAGTGGCACAGGCCGGCCGCGACGTAGCGGATGAGGACCTCGCCGTCCTTCGGCCCGTCCAGGTCGAGCTCGGTGATCTCGAACGGCTTGCCGGGTCCCGCGAGTACTGCTGCCCTGGTCTTCACGCGCCTGACCTCCGGTCCGTGAGTGAGGTACCTCACAACGTAACCCCGCGGGCGGTCCCCGGAAAGGGCGCGGGCCGGGGCGGGGCACGCCCGGCGAGCCGGACGCGCCCCGCCCTCACTCCGGGTTCTCGATCCGCACCAGGCCCTCGGCGACCGCCCACTCGATGGACGCGCGCAGCGCCCCGCAGTGCCGGATGCGGGCGCCCGGCTCCCCGGCCGCCACCCGCGGGGCGATCTCCCCGCAGGCGGCGCCCGCCGCGGCGGTCCACTGCACGCTGGTGTGCGGCGGGCTCTTCTTCTCGACCAGGACGCGGGCCCCGCACGCCCGGCACTCGACCGGCTGCACCGCTAGCTCCGCATCGACTCGGGGACCGTCGAGAACAGCACGCCGTTCGCCACGTTCTCGGCGACCTCCTCGCGCCACGTCTCGACGGCGCGGGAGGTGTCGATCTCGAACTCGAACCGGTCGGTCATCTCCGGCGTGACGTCCTCGACGTCCACGTAGAACTGCTTGTACCAGCGGCGCAGCTGGTAGACGGGGCCGTCCTGGTCGCACAGCAGCGGGTTGTCGATCGCGGTCTTGTTCTTCCAGATCTCGACGTCCTGCATGAAGCCGAGGCCGACGCCCTCGGCGACCTGCGCGGCGGTCGCGTCGGCCTCCTCGGCGGACATGCCGGGGAACTTCTTCACGATCACGCCCCACTGGAGCATGAAGGACGTCGGGCTGATCGGGTAGTGGCAGTTGATCAGGACGGTCTCGACCGTCATGTCCTCCGCCTTGTTCCACAGGTAGTCGATCATGTAGGACGGGCCGTAGTAGGCGGCCTCGGACTTCTGCTCGATCTTCTGCGGCGGGCCCGGGACGAACCCGAGGTAGGCGTCGTCGCGGGACGTCCCGTCGAAGAACTGGGTGGCGACGTGGCCCTCGAAGACGTTCTTGAAGTACGTCGGCAGCGCGTAGTGGATGTAGAAGAAGTGCGCCATGTCCACGACGTTGTCGACGATCTCGCGGCAGTGCGAGCCGTCCACCCGGAGCGTGTTCCAGGTCCAGTTGCTCCACTCGTCGCTGAACGCGCCCTCGATCCGCGGGATCGTCACCTCGGGCGGCGGCGGGTTGCCCTGCGGGTCGTTCCAGACGAACAGCTGCTTGTTCTCCTCCAGCACCGGCCACGCGCGGGTGCGGGCGCCGCGCGGCGCGCGCTTGGCGTAGGGGATGCCGGCGCACTTGCCGTCGCCGCCCCAGCGCCAGTCGTGGAACGGGCAGGCGATCGCGTCGCCCTTGACGGTGCCCTGGGTCAGGTCGCCGCCCATGTGGGGGCAGTAGCCGTTGAGGACGTTCAGCTTGCCGTTCTCGCCCTGGAAGACGACGAGCTTGGTACCGAACGCCTCGACGGCGTGCGGCCGGCCGTCGCGGAACGCGTCGGCCAGGCCGAGGCAGTGCCAGCCCCGGGCGAACCGCTCCGGGGGCGGGGCGGCCTCGATGACGCGGTGGTTCATGACGTGCCTCCTTGCGCGGCCGGCTCGTCGCCGGCGGCCTCGACGGTGGCTGCTTGCTGGGCGATGTGGGTGGCGGCGGCGTAGCCGAAGGTCATGGCGGGGCCGATGGTGGCGCCGGGACCGGGATAGGTCTCGCCGGTCACCGCCGACGAGCAGTTCCCGGTGGCGTACAGGCCCTCGATGGCGGACCCGTTCGCGCGCAGCACGCGGGCGTCGGCGTCGGTGACGAACCCGCCTTTGGTGCCGATGTCGCCGGGGACGACCGGGACCGCATAGAACGGGCCCTTCTCCAGCGGCGCGAGGTTCGGGTTCGGCAGCGTCGGGTCGCCGTAGTAGTTGTCGTAGGCGCTGTCGCCGCGCCCGAAGTCGGCGTCCTTGCCGGCGCGCGCGAACGCGTTGAACCGCTCGAAGGTCGCTTCGAGCCGCCCGGCGGGGACGCCGATCGCGGCGGCGAGTTCGGCGGGCGTGCTCCCGGACCTGAGGAAGCCGCTCTCCCGCCACTTCTTCGGGAACGGCTGGCCGGGGAACAGCCCGACGAACACGTAGCGGGCCTTGGCGCGCGCGTCGACGATCATCCAGGAGTCCATCGCGGGCGCGCCGTGCGCGTACATCCGGTCGACGAACTCGTGGTACGGCAGCGACTCGCGGGCGTACCGCTCGCCGTTCCCGTCCACGATCACCATGGACGGGATGGCGCGGTCGGCGACCAGGAAGAACAGCCTGCCGTCCGGGGTCGGGACGGACGGCGCGCCCCACACCTTGTCCATCAGGTCGACGGCGGCGCCGAGCCGCAGCCCGGCGCGGAGCGTGTCGCCGGTCTGGCCTTCGGCGGCGTGCGTCCACTCCGTGCTCGTCGGGGACGGGAGGTACCGCTCGCGCAGCGCCTGGTCGTGGGAGAACCCGCCCGCCGCGAGGACGACGCCGCGCCGCGCGCGGACCGTCACGTCCCGGCCGCCGCGGCGGACCGTGACGCCCGCGACCCGGCCGTCCTCGACCACCAGATCCCGGAACGGGCTGGACAGCCACAGCTCGCCGCCCGCCTCGGCGAGGGCGAGCCGCAGCCGCGCGACCAGCGCCTCGCCGAGCGACAGCAGGCGGCGTCCGGTCAGCAGGGCGCCGACCGCGCGGAGGCCGACGCGCGCGGACGCCCGCTTGCCCTGCCACGTCCGGGTGACCATGTTGATCTTGCCGAAGTCGGCGGAGGTCATCGTCAGCCCGTAGGTGGGGAGCCCGGCGCGGCGCATCTTCGCGAACTCGGGGCCGAGCTTGCGGCCGTCGACGATGCACGGCTCGACGGACCGTCCCTCCGGCTTCCCTCCCGGCGCCTCCGGGTAGTAGTCGGAGTAGCCCGGCGTGTACGCGAACCGCACCCAGCGCGTCCGGTCGTGCAGGAACCGCAGCATCTCCGGGCCGCGCGTCAGGTAGGCGTGCTTGCGCTCGCCGGGGACGCGGTCGCCGACCGTCGCGTCCATGTACGCGCGGGCGTTCTCCAGCGTGTCACGCTGCCCGGCCTCCTCCAGGTAGAGGTTGTTCGGGATCCAGACCGCGCCGCCGGACAGGGCCGTGGACCCGCCGTACCGGTCGGTCTTCTCCACGACGAGCGCGGTCAGGCCGTGCGCCCGGGCGGTGACCGCGGCGGTGAGGCCGCCCGCGCCGGAGCCGACCACCACGACGTCGTACTCGTGTTCTCGTTCCATGTTCCTTCTCCGGCTAGTGGAAGGCGCCGGCGGCGTAGTCGCCGCGGAAGTACAGCAGGGGGCCGCGGTCGCGCCGGTCGTGCAGCTCGCGGACGGCGCCCACCACGATGAGGTGGTCGCCGGCCTCGTGGACGTCCTCGATCGCACAGTCGATCGCCGCGAGCGCCCCGTCAAGGTGCGCGGTGCCGTGCGGCGAGGCCGTCCAGCCGACGCCGGCGAACTTGTCGGAGCCGCTCACCGCGAACGCCCGGCACACCTCCCGCTGGTCCTCGGCGAGGACGTTGACGGCGAAGCGGCCGGTCGCGGCGATCCGCGGCCAGCTCGTGGACGTGCGGGCCACGCAGACCATGACCAATGGCGGGTCGAGCGACAGCGACGCGAACGACTGGCAGGCGAGGCCGGCCGGGATCCCGCCGCCGTCCACCGACGTGACGACGGTGACGCCGGACGCGAAGCGGCCGAGCACGTCCCGGAACCCGGCTCCCGAATCCGGGCCGCTCATACCATCGTGTCCGTCACCTCGAAGCCCAGCGCGCCCTGCCCGTACAGGGTCAGCGCCCGCTCCGGGTCGTTGACGGCGTGGACGCGCCCGGCGTGCGCGTCGCGCCAGCCGCGCTGCACCGGGTGGCCCTCCTTGAGCGCGTGGCCTCCCGCGTTCTCGAACAGCAGGTCGACGGCCCGGATCGCGCGGGCGGTCGCCATCACCTGGTCGCGGCGGGTGCGCAGCCGCAGCTTCAGCGAGAACTCCCGGCCCGCCTCGGCCGCCGCCGTCAGCTCCCGGATGTTGCGCTCCATCAGCGTCCACGCGGCGTCGATCTCCCCCGCGGCGGTGGCGATGCGGACCTGCGCGTGCGGGTCCTCGGCCACCTTCTGGCCGCCGTAGGAGACGCGGATGCGCTCGCGCGTCGCCTTCAGGTAGGCGTCCAGGGCGCCCTGCGCGATGCCCGCGATCGGCATGCTGATCGTCGTGGAGAACACCGCCGCGAACGGCAGCCGGTAGAGCGGCGCCTTGTTGACCTCGTGGCCGGGGCAGTCGCACGCGGAGGTGTCGGTGAAGCTCAGCGTCCGGTGCTCGGGGACGAACGCGTCCTCGACGACGATGTCGTTGCTGCCGGTGCCGCGCAGCCCGATGGTGCGCCAGACGTCGTCGATCCGGTAGTCGGCGCGCGGCAGCAGGAACGTCCGCATGTCGACGGGGTTGCCGTCGGGTCCGGGGACGAGCCCGCCGAGGAACACCCAGTCGGCGTGGTCGCACCCGGAGGAGAAGCTCCACCGGCCGCTGACCCGGAACCCGCCGTCCACCGGCGTGATCTTCCCAGTCGGCGCGTAGGACGAGGAGATCCGCGTGTTCGGGTCGGCGCCCCACACGTCCTCCTGCGCCCGCACGGGGAACAGCCCGAGCTGCCAGGGGTGCACCCCGACGACCGAGGCGACCCAGCCGGTGGACCCGCAGGCCGCGGAGATCTCGCGGACCGCGGTGTAGAACGTCACCGGGTCCGCCTCGTGGCCGCCGAACGCCTTCGGCTGCAGCAGCCGGAAGAACCCCGTCCCGGCCAGCTCCTTGATCGTGGACTCCGGGACCCGGCGCGCCTCCTCGGCCTCGCCGGCCCGTGCCGCGATCGCGGGCACGAGGTCGCGCACCGCCTCCAGAACCTGCTCGCTCATGCGGGTCCCCTGCGGGGGGACGACCCCCCGCACCCCCCGGTTCGCTTCGCTCATGCTCGCTCCTTGCTCGGACATCCGTCCCCCGAGAGGCCGGTCAGGGTGATCCGGCTCACCCGGGAGTTGCGTGCACGCTAGGCATGGTGTTCCAATTAGAAATACCAACTTCCCGCTGAGCGGGAGACAAGCCGGGAGGAACAGCCCATGCCGGCACCCGCCGCGGCGTCCGCGCCGCCCCTGGAGTCCTCGATGCTGGCCCGCGCGGCCCGCATCCTGTACTGCTTCACCAGCACGAGCCCCGAGCTGTCGATGAGCGAGGTGGTCCGGCGCACCGGGCTGCCCCGCTCCTCGGTGCACCGCATCCTCGACCAGCTCGTCCGGCTGCGCGCCCTGGAACGGACCGGGTCGCGCTACCGGCTCGGCCTCGGCCTGCTCGAACTCGGCGCGCTCGCCGTGCACCAGAACCGGCTGCGCGAGACGTCCCTCCCCCACCTGCGCCGCCTGCACGAGGCGACCGGCGCGCTCGTGCACCTCGCCGTGCTGGACGGCCCCGAGATCGTCTACCTGGAGAAGATCGGCGACGTGCCGGACGGGCGGGTGCCCTCCCGGCTCGGCGGCCGGCAGCCCGCCTACTGCACCGGCGCCGGCAAGGCCCTGCTGGCGTTCGCCGGCGAGGACGAGCTGGCCGAGACGCTCGCCGCCGGGCTGCCCGCCCGCACCAGGTTCACGATCACCGACCCCGGCGCGCTCCGCCGCGAGCTGGCCTACATCCGCGACCACGGCGTCGCGTTCGACCGCGAGGAGGGGCACCAGGGCGTGTCGTGCGTCGCCGCGCCGCTCCGCGACGCGACCGGGCGCGCGGTCGCCGCGATCTCCGTCTGCGGGCCGCCGTCCCGGATGGACGCGCGCCGCGTCGTCCCCCCGCTGCTGACGACCGCCCGCGAGGTGTGGCGCGCCCTCTTCACCGCCGGGCCCCACCGCCGCGGCCGCTGACCGGCGGTGGTCTCCCGCTGATCGGGAAGGCGCGCGGGCGCGCTCGGCAGGGGTTCCTACGGTGTGAGCCACCTCTCACCACCCTTCCAGGAGGACCCCCATGCCTTCGATTCGTGGCGCGGGCGCCGTCGCGCTCATCGCCGGCGGCCTGCTCGTCTCCCCCGTCGCGGTCGCGGCGGCACCCGTCCCGGCCGCGGCGGCCGGCGCGGTCACATCGCCGCAGGACGCGCTGCAGGGCACCGTCAACTTCCGCGACCTCGGCGGATACCGGACGATCTCGCACGCGCGCGTCCGGCCGGGCCTGGTGTTCCGGACGGACGCGCTGAGCCGCACGACGGACGCCGACCTCGCCGCGCTGGCCGCGCTCGGCGTCCGCGAGGTCGTGGACTTCCGCACGCCGGCCGAGGTCGCGGGCGACGGCGCGGACCGGCTGCCGCCCGGCCTGGCCGTGACGGCGCGCCCGATCTCCGACGGCGGCATGTACGCGGCCGTGAACGCGGCCATCAGGTCGAAGGATCCGGTGAGGCAGGAGGCCGTCCTCGGCGGCGGGCGCGGCGCCGAGACCATGCGCGTGCTCTACCGGACCTTCGTCAGCGACGCCGGTTCCCGGGCCGCGTTCGGCCGGACGCTGCGCGACCTCGCAGGCCCGTCGCGGACGCCGCTGGCCTTCCACTGCACCAGCGGCAAGGACCGCACCGGCTGGATGAGCTACCTGCTGCTGCGCGCGCTCGGCGTCCCGGAGAAGACCGCCCGGAACGACTACCTCCTGTCGAACCGGTACCGGCAGGACGCCGACGCCGCCACGCGGGCGCAACTGAAGGCCGCCGGGTACATGCAGGACCCGGACCTGCTCATCCCGATCCAGGAGGTCCGCGCCGACTACCTGGACGCGGCGCTCGACCAGGTGCGGCGCTCGTACGGCACGCTCGACCGCTACCTGCGCGCCGGACTCGGCCTCGACGCCCGCACCGAGCCCCGCCTGCGCCACCGCCTCCTCGCCCGCTGACGGAGCGGGCGGGGTCAGCCCGTGGTCAGGCCGCCGTCGACCGGTAGCTCGGCGCCGGTGATGTAGGCGGACGCGTCCGAGGCCAGGAAGAGGACGAGGCCCGCGACGTCCTCGGGGACCCCGGCGCGGCCGAGCGGCACCCGCGGCGCCTTGCCCGGGCCGCGCTCCACGCCGATGCTCGCGATCATCGGGGTGTCGATGACGCCGGGATGGACGGAGTTGACGCGGATCCCGTCGGCGGCGAGGTCGAGCGCGGCGGAACGGGTCAGGCCGCGCAGCCCGGACTTGCTCGCGCCGTAGGCGGAGTGGCCGCGGATGCCGCGCAGCCCGGCCGTGGACGAGATGTTCACGATCGACCCGCCGCCCCGCGCGCGCATGGCGGGCACCACCGCCCGGATGCCGAGGAACGGCCCGACGAGGTTGATCCGCAGGATCTCCTCGAAGTTCTCGCGGGTCTCCTCGGCGACCGGGGCGGTGCGCCAGACCGCGGCGTTGTTGACCAGCACGTCCACGCCGCCGAACGCCTCCTCCGCGACGGCCGCGACGCGATCCCAGTCGCCGGCGGACGTCACGTCGTGCCGGACGAAGCGGGCGGCGTCCCCGATGGACGCCGCCACCGCCGCCCCCTCGTCCTCCCGCACGTCGGTGAGCACGACCCGGGCGCCGGCCTCGGCGAACGCCCGCGCCTCGGCCTCGCCCTGCCCGCGCGCGGCGCCGGTGACGATCGCGACCTTCCCGTCGAGCCTCATCCGCGGGACCCGGCCGTCCGCTCGGCGGCCCGGAAGTGCGGGATGACGGTCTCGCCCCACTGGCGGATCGTCTCCATGCACACGTCCTGCGGGACGGTGCCCATCTGGATCAGGCACATGATCTCGTCCACGCCGATGTCGGCGAGCCGCTGGACGTACTCGATCGCGTAGTCCGCGGTGCCGTAGGCGTGCTCGGCGTTGAAGGTGCCGGTGTCCTGCGGGCGGGCCGGGATGTTGGCCTCGTTGAGCTTGGCGACCAGCGCCTCCTTGTCGCGGGCGAGCGCGGCGATGTTGTCGTCGTCCTCGGTGTCCTCGGCGGGGGCGGGGCCGTTGCCGTACCAGTGCGCGATGGCCTCGGCGAAGAACCGCTGGCCGCGCGCGCCGATCCGGAGGGCGCGGTCGCCGTCGTCCAGCACGGTCGTCGGGCACAGCGCAACGAACTTGTCGGTGGTCTCGGTGCTGACGAGCCGCTCCGGGGTGCGCGTCCGGACGGTGTCCCAGTAGAGGTCGTACATCTCCTTGACCTCCTCGGGACCGGCGAAGCCCATCACCAGCGCGCCGACGCCGAGCGCGGCGGCGAGCCGGACCGTGTCGCGCTTCGAGCAGGCCATGTAGAGCGGCGGGTGCGGGGTCTGCACGGGCCTCGGCAGGATCTTCGCCGGGCCGACGTCGAGCAGGTCGGTGTGCCAGTCCACCTCGTCCTTGCGCCAGGCGTTGGCGAGGAACCGCAGCGACTCCTCCATCTGCGGGTAGGTCGCGGACGGCTCGACGCCGTACATGCCCATCTCCATGCGCGTGGAGCCGCGCCCGCCGCCGACGTCGAGCCGGCCGCCCGACAGCGCGTCCAGCATCCCGACCCGCTCGGCCACCCGGACGGGGTGGTTGTAGTTGAACGGCATGCAGATCACGCCGTGCCCGATGCGGATGCGGGACGTCCGCGCGGCGACCCAGCTGAGGAAGATCTCGGACGCGGTCATGTGGGCGTAGCGCTCGAGCCCGTGGTGCTCCACGGCCCACACGCGGTCGAAGCCCATCTCCTCGCCGTAGACGGCCTGCTCGACGCTGTCGAGCAGGAGCCGCCGCTCGCGCTCGGGGGTCGGGTTCGCCAGCTGGGCCTCGAAGATCATCGAGAACTGCATCGGGGGGCACCTCCAGTGTTCCGGTTCGAAATATTCCTAACAGATATATGTCGCCGCCGCCACATGACCGTCCGGCATATAGCGGCGGCTACGCTGGCCGGGTGAGCGACACGGCACCGCATGGCGGCACGGCAAAGGGCGGCACGGCGAAGGACGCGGCGGCGGAGGACGCGACGCCGAACCTCCCGCCGACCAGCTGGGCCGTGCTCGGGCTGCTCTCCTTCGGCGAGGAGCTGTCGGGCTACGACCTGAAGAAGTGGGCCGACTGGAGCCTCAAGTTCTTCTACTGGAGCCCCTCGTACAGCCAGATCTACGGCGAGCTGAAGCGGCTGGAGAAGATCGGGTACGCGACGTCCCGCGTCGAGCTGACCGAGAGCACCCGCGGCAAGCGCGTCTACGCCATCACCGAGGAGGGCATGGCCGCGGTGTCGCGCTGGGCACGCGAGGCGCCCGTCGAGCCGCCCGTCCTCAAGCACGGGGTCATGCTCCGGACCTGGCTCGGCCACCTGATGGAGCCGGCCCGGCTCCGCGAGATCCTCCGGCAGCACGGCGAGTACGCCGAGAAGATGAGCCGGCGCGCGGCGGCCGACGCCGGCGGCGCCGCCGAAGTGGCCGAATGGGCCTACCCCGAGCTGGTGCTGCGCTGGTCCCAGCGCTACTACGAGGCCGAGCGCGAGCTGACCCGCCGGATGCTCGCCGACCTGGACGAGATCGCCGCCGAGTCCGCGAAGGACGGGCCGCTCACCCCCTGAGCGCATGGCCGAAGCCGCCGCGGAAGAACAGCAGCGGCCGCGCGGCCCGCACGGCGGCGAGGTCGCGGACCCGCCCGATCACGATGGAGTGGTCGCCGCCCGGCAGCTCCCGCTCGACGTCGGCCTCGATCCACGCCAGCGCGCCGTCCAGCAGCGGCGAGCCGCCCGGTGCCGGCGTCCAGGACACCCCGGCGAACTTGTCCCGGCCGGCCATCGCCCGGCACAGCCCGCCCTGATCCGCGGCCAGCACGTTCACCGCGAACCGGCCCGCCGCGCGCACCCTCGGCCAGGTCGTGGACGCCGCGCCCGGGCAGAAGCACACCAGCGGCGGGTCCAGCGACAGCGACGAGAACGACTGGCAGGCCATGCCGACCGGCTCGCCCCCGTCCATCGCCGTGACCACCACGACGCCCGTGCAGAACGCGCCGAGGACCCGGCGCATCCGCTCCGCGCCGACCTGCCCCGCCGCCCCCTCCGCTCCCGCCGTCTCCTCCATCGTCGCGTGCGCCGCCATGCGTCCTCCTGATGCACCGAAGCGAAATATTTCTAATAGAAACATTCCGATTAGAAGCATCCCTGTGGTTCCATGTCAAGGCGCCCGGTCACCCCCGTCCGGCCCGAAGGAGCGACATGCCACCCCACCCCGCCCCCGCCACGATCCCCGCGCTCGTGCGGCACGCCGCCCGCGTCCACGGCGACCGCGAGGCACTGGTGACCGAGACCGCGCACGGCCCGGTCCGCCGGACGTTCGCGCAGCTCGGCGCCGATGTCGAGGCGGCGGCGCGGGCGGCGGCCGGCGCCGGCGTCCGGCCCGGCGACCGGGTGGCGATCTGGGCGCCGAACAGCGCGGAGTGGATCGTCGCGGCCCTGGGCCTGGTGAGCGCGGGCGCGGTGCTCGTGCCGCTCAACACCCGCTACCGGGCCGCCGAGGCGGCCGACATCCTGCGCCGCAGCCGCGCCACCGCGCTGTTCACGGTGCGCGGCTTCCTCGGCAACGACTATCCGGCGATGCTGGCCGCCTCCGGCGCCCGCCTGCCCGATCTCAGGCTGACCGTGCTGCTGGCGGGCGAGCCCGACGGCACCGCCGTGAGCTGGGCCGACCACCTCGCCGGCGGGGCCGCCGTGAGCGCGGACGAGGCGCGCGAGCGGGCGGACGCGGTGCGCGCCGAGGACGTGTGCGACATCGTCTTCACCTCCGGCACCACCGGACGCCCCAAGGGCGCGATGTCGACGCACGGCCAGACGCTCCGCGTCTTCGAGGCGTGGAGCGCGGTCGCCACGCTGCGGCCGGGCGACCGGTACCTGCTGATCAACCCGTTCTTCCACACGTTCGGCTACAAGGCGGGCGTGCTCGCGTGCCTGCTGAACGGCGCCACGATGCTGCCGGAGGCGGTGTTCGACGCCGAGCGGGCGGCGCGGCGGCTGGCCGAGGAGCGGGTCACCGTGCTGATGGGCCCGCCGACGGTCTTCTCGTCGCTGCTGGCGCTGCCCGATCGGCCGCCGCACGCGCTGCGGCTCGCGGGGACGGGCGCGGCCGACGTGCCGGTCGACCTCGTCCGCCGGATCCGCGCCGAGCTGGGCGTGCCGGACGTGTTCACCGCCTACGGGCTGAGCGAGGCGGCCGGTGTGGTGTCGGTCTGCCCAGTCGACGCCGACGCCGAGACCGTCGCGCGCACCACCGGCCCGGCGCTGCCGGGCACCGAGATCCGGATCGCCGCGGCGGACGGCCGGCCGCTGCCGCCCGGCGAGACCGGCGAGATCCTCGTGCGCGGCTACAACGTGATGAAGGGCTACCTGGACGATCCGGACGCGACCGCGCGGGCGGTCGACGCGGACGGCTGGCTGCGCACCGGCGACTGCGGCCGCCTCGACGAGCGCGGCTACCTGACCGTCACGGGGCGGCTCAAGGACATGTTCGTGGTCGGCGGGTTCAACGCCTACCCGGCGGAGATCGAGGGCGTGCTCGTCCGCCATCCGGCGGTCGCCGACGCGGCGGTCGTCGGGGTGCCGGACGAGCGGCTCGGCGAGGTCGGCGCCGCGTACCTGGTCCTGCGGGACGGCGCGGACGGGGCGGTCGGCGGCGAGGAGCTGACCCGCTGGCTGCGCGAGCGGCTCGCCAACTTCAAGGTGCCCCGGCACTTCCACGTCGTCGACGAGCTGCCGCGCAACGCGAGCGGGAAGGTCGTCAAGCGGGACCTGCGGGAGCGGGCGTGATCAGCCGGGGGCCTGGGTGGGCGTGCCCGCGGGCGGGACGGCCCGCCCGGAGGCGAGCAACTCGTCCAGGTCGGCGAGCATCTGGTCGGCCAGGTCGCGCTCGGCCGCGTAGTAGCGGGTCGCCCAGCGCGCCACCAGTTCGGGATAGGCCCAGCCGGACACGGACGCGGCGTACGAGCGGGAGTACTCCGCCTCCTCCAGCAGCCGCTGGGCGTCGTCGCGGTGCTCGGTCACGATCTGGCGGAGCCGCTCGGGCGTGGCCAGGTGGCCGAGCCACACGCGCAGGGCCGTCCCGTGCTTGAGGACGGGCGGCTCGACCGGGGCCCGCTCGACCCAGCCGCTGAGCGCGTCGCGGCCGGCGGGGGTGATGGTGTAGACGCGCCGGGACCGGCCGTCGGCGGCGGTGCCGAGCCGCGACTCGGCGTACCCGACGCGCTCCAGCCGCTTGAGCTCGGTGTAGATCTGGCTCATCGCGGGGCTCCAGTAGAAGAACCGCAGGATGTGCTCGGCCCACTGGCGGATCTCGTAGCCGGTCAGAGCCTCGCCGAAGGACAGCACGCCGAGCACGGCCCACGCGGTCGCGGGCAGCCGTTCGCCGGGCGGTTCGGAGGGGCGCGCCATGGCGACCAGCCTAGCCACCCGCCGGGGTCTGACGCGTCACACCCCGACACTTGATGTTCCAATTTGGAATACGCTGCAGAGAAAGCGCACGTCAGAGCGAGGAGAGGGACATGTCCGGACTGCGGGACAAGGTAGTGATCGTGACGGGCGGGGCCCGGGGCCTGGGCGCCGCGGCCGCCGCGCGGATGGCCCGGGACGGCGCGCGGATCGTCGTCACGGACCTGCTGGAGGAGCCGGGCGCCGCGACCGCGGCCGAGATCGGCGGCCTGTTCGTGCGGCACGACGTCACCGAGCGGGACGGCTGGCGGGCCGTCACCGAGGCGGCGCTCGGCGCCTACGGCCGGATCGACGGGCTGGTCAACAACGCCGGCATCGCGTCCAACTCGCTGATCGAGAACGAGTCCCCCGAGTACTTCGAGAAGGTGCTGAGGATCAACCTGTTCGGGGTGTTCCTCGGCATGCAGGCGGTGATCGAGCCGATGCGGGCGGCGGGCGGCGGCTCCATCGTCAACATCTCCTCCGCGGCCGGGCTGACCGCGCTGCCGCTGACCTCCGGGTACGGCGCGTCCAAGTGGGGCGTCCGCGGCCTCACCAAGATCGCCGCGACGGAGCTCGGCCGGCACCGGATCCGGGTCAACTCGGTGCACCCCGGCATGACCTACACGCCGATGACCGCCGAGCACTCCACCCTGGGCGAGGGCGGCTTCCCGCTCGCCGCGCTCGGCCGGGTCGGCGTGCCCGAGGAGATCGGCGAGGCGGTGTCGTTCCTGATCTCGGACGCGGCGGCCTACGTGACCGGCGCCGAGCTGGCCGTGGACGGCGGCTGGACCGCCGGCGAGGTCGTGATGATGGCGCAGGCGGCCGGCTGACCATGCCGCTCGACCCCCGCGCGCAGAAGATCGCCGCCGCGATGACGGCGGGCTTCCCCCCGATCGGCGCCGAGGTCACCGACGCGGCGCGGGCGCGGCGGCTGCTGGCCGCCGCGCCCGGTCCCGACCTCGAACCGATCCCCGTCGCCCGGACCGAGGACCGGACCCTGCACCCGGACCAGGGCGACCTGCCCGTCCGGATCTACTGGCCGGACGGCGCCGCACCGCACCCGGTCACGGTGTTCTTCCACGGCGGCGGGTTCACCCTCTGCGGGCTCGACAGCCACGACCGGTTCTGCCGGATCCTCGCGTCCGGTGCCGGGACGATCGTGGTCTCGGTCGACTACCGGCTGGCGCCCGAGCACCCGTTCCCCGCCGCGGTCGAGGACGCGCGGGCCGCCGTCGCCTGGGCGCACGCCAACGCCGCGTCGCTCGGCGGCGCCCCGGAGCGCCTCGCGGTGGCCGGCGACAGCGCGGGCGGGAACCTCGCCGCGGTCACGTGCCTCGCCGCCCGCGACGGGGCGGGCCCGCCGATCGCGTTCCAGGCGCTGGTCTACCCCGTGACCGACGCGGGGCAGGACACCCCGTCCTACCGCGAGCACGGCGAGGGGAAGTTCCTCACCGCGGCGCACATGCGCTGGTACTGGGAGCAGTACCTGGACGACCCGTCCGACGCGGACCACCCGTACGCCTCGCCGCTGCGGGCCCCGGACCTGTCCGGCCTGCCTCCGGCCTTCGTGCTCACCGCCGAGTGCGATCCCCTGCGGGACGAGGGGGAGGCGTACGCGGCGCGGCTCGCCGAGGCCGGCGTCCCCGTCGAGGTCCACCGGATCGAGGGCGCCTTCCACGGCGTCTTCGGCCTCGACCACGTGCTCCCGGCCGCCGTCGAAGCACGCCGGCTGACCACGGGCGCGCTCCGCGCCGCGCTCGGCACCGGGGCGGCCGGCGGGACGTAGCGGCGCGTCCCCGCTCAGGGCGCCCCCGGCACCAGCGCTTTGCCGCGATAACGATCTACTACGTGGGTTGTAGTAGATTAGAGGGAAGCGTACGTGAACGAGGCTTGGGGCTGCCGTGACGGGGGCGAGCGTGACGGGCCTGTGCGCCGCCCGCCCGGGACCGGCCGCGTCGGCCATGGCGACGACGCCTGCGGCCGTGCCGCCGGTGTCAGCCGCTCCGGCCGGGAGCGTCGCGCAGGGTCGCGAAGATGTCGTCGAGCAGGGGGCGCGCGGGCGTCCGGCCGTGCTCGACGTACCACTCGTGGCCGAGCGCCCAGCGGAACACCGGCCGGGGAAGCCTGAGCAGCACCGCCAGCGTCCGGACGCCCGTGTCGGCTCCGGCCTGCGTCGCGTGGGCCGCCATCGCCGCGCGCTTCTGGCGGGCGAAGCGCCGCACGTCCACCCGGTGGGTGAGCGCCTCGGGGGCGCTGTAGGCGGCGGCGAACCGGGACGGCGAGAAGTCCGCGGGGACGCCCGGCAGCCGGACGACCAGCGCGAGCGCGCGGCGCAGCAGCCGCCGGTCCACCGTGGCCTCCAGCACGACGCGGGTACCGGCGAGCTCGGCCGCGCGGGTGCCGACGCGGTGCACCTGCACGTGGTCGGGGTGCCCGTACCCGCCCGCCGGGTCGTAGACGGTCAGGACGTCGGCGCCCTCCTCGTCCAGGATCGCGGCCAGCCGCGCGGCGGCCTCCTCCACGTCGGCGTGCGCGAAGGAGCCGGGGGCGCCCGACGGATCGGACGCCATGCCGGAGTCGGCGTAGCCGAGCCATTCGACGCGGGCGCAGCCGAGCGCGCGGGCGGAGTCGCGGAGCTCGGCGACGCGCCGCTCGCCGAGCCGCCCGTCCTCGCGGTCGGCGGACGCCGCCAGGCCCGCCTCCCCCACCGTCGCCATGACGAGGACGACCCGGTGGCCGCCGGCGGCCGCGCGGGCGAGGGTCCCGGCGGTCAGCAGCGCCTCGTCGTCGGGGTGGGCGTGGAAGGACACCAGCGTGTACGGCACCGGTCAAGTGTGCCGGAGGGGAACGCGGGCCCGGCGCGGGGAGCCCGGCGATGAGGATCGCGCACCTGACGGACTACTACCTGCCGCGGCTGGGCGGGGTGGAGATGCACGTCCATGATCTGGCGACCCGGCAGCAGGAGGCGGGCCACGACGTCACCGTGATCACCTCGTCGGCGCGCCCCGCCGGGCTCCGGCGCCGGGACCCCGCGATGCGGGAGGACGGGAACGGGCCGCGCGTGCTGCGGCCCACCGAGCGGATGGCGTTCCCGACGACGCTGAACCCCGGCGGGATCGTGGCGGGCCGGCGGCTGGCGCGGTACGGCAAGTACGACGTCGTGCACGTGCACGCGGGCCCGTTCACCCCGCTGGCCGTCGCGGGCGCCACGCTGGCCGCCCGGATCCCGACCGTGGTGACGGTGCACTCGCTGATCTCCTACATGGAGCCGGCGTTCCGGGTGCTGGACGCGGCGACGGGCTGGTCCGCACTGCCGGCCGTGTGGACGGCCGTGAGCGACACCGCGGCCGAGCCGGTGCGCCGCCTGGTCTCACCTGCCCCGGTGTTCGTGCTGCCCAACGGCATCGACGCGCAGGAGTGGCGGGTCGATCCGCTGCCCCGCACGCCGGGCGAGGTGCTCGTCGTCGCCGTCATGCGGCTGGCGCCGCGCAAGCGGCCGCACCACCTGCTGCGGATACTGCGGCGGGCGCGGGCGGCGCTCGGCCCGTCCGCCGGGCTGCGCGCGGTGATCGTCGGGGACGGGCCCGAACGCCGCTCCATCGACCGCTACCTGCGCCGGCACGCCATGACCGGCTGGGTCGAGCTGCCCGGACGGCTGGAACGCGACGGGATCCGGGCCCTGTTCCGGCGCGCCGACCTGTTCGTCGCCCCCGCCGTACTGGAATCGTTCGGCATAGCCGCCCTTGAGGCGCGGTGCGCGGGCCTGCCCGTCATCGCGCGCACCGAGGGCGGCATCGGGGAGTTCGTCACCGACGGCCAGGACGGCCTGCTGGCCGCGAGCGACGGCGCCATGGCCGACGCGATCGTCCGGCTGGCGTCCGACGAGGCGCTGCGGGCCCGGATGGCCGCCCGCGCCCGCGCGGTCCAGCCGCCGGTGACCTGGCCGGGCGTGCTGCGCCGCACCGAGGACCTGTACGGCCTGGCCATGGAACGGCTGGACAGGGCGCCCGACGGGCGGCCCGAGAGAAGGGTGGGCTGAACCGTCCGCGCGTTGCTCCCGCGCCCCGCGGCGCACGACACGGGCCCGCGCGCCGCCGGAAGGCCGCGCCGCACGAGGCCGTGGCTCGTCGGCGAGCTGCTGATCGTGCTGGTGCTGCTGAAGGTCTACGACTACGTGCGCTCGCTCGCCGACGCGCGGCACGGTGCGGCGCTCGCGCACGGCCGGGACGTCCTCGCCGTGGAGCGCGACCTGCACCTGGACGTCGAGCTCGGGCTGAACCGGTGGCTGACCGGGCATCACGGCATGGCGTGGGCGTCCGTGGAGTGGTACCAGCGGGCGCACATCGGCGTCACGCTGACCGTCCTCGCCTGGTGCTACATCGCCGGGCCGGACCTCTACCGGCCCGCGCGCAACGCCCTCGTCCTGACGAACCTCGCCGGGATGACGGTCTTCTTCGTCCTGCCGGTGATGCCGCCGCGGCTGCTGCCGGGCGCGGGGTTCGCCGACTCGGTGGCGCTCGCCGGTTTCGGGACGACGCACGGCGGCCCGGTGCCCGCCGACCAGTACGCGGCGATGCCGTCCCTGCATCTGGCGTGGGCGACGTGGGTGGTGGCGGTGGCGGTCGCGCTCCTGCGCCGCCACCGGGCGCGCTGGCTCGCGGCGCTGTACCCCGCGACGACCGCGTTCGTCGTCATGGCGACCGCCAACCACTTCCTGCTGGACGTCCTCGCCGGGATGGCGGTGACGGCGGCGGCGGTCCTCGCGACCGACCTGGTGTGGGCCGGGAACGGGACGGTCCGCGCGGGCGGTCAGATGATCCGGCGGCGCAGCAGGACGGCGAACACGCAGGCGCCCGGCAGCAGCGGCAGCCAGACGGTGATCAACCGGTACCCGACGACCGCGCCGAGCGCTGCGGCCGACGGCACGCCCGCCCACACGAGCCCGGCGACCAGCACCACGTCCAGCCCGCCGATGCCGCCGGGCGAGGGCACCAGGGCCGAGACCGAGGAGACGACGAGGTAGACCACGACGACGCTGGTCACCGTGATCGGGACGGACAGGCTGCGCAGCACCGCGAACAGCACGAGGCCGTGCAGGAGCGGCGAGGACAGCGAGCCGAGCCACAGCGCGGTGGCACGCCCGGGGTGCCGCAGGACCGTGCCGAGCCCGGCGAGCTCGTGCCGCAACTGCCGCCCGCCCGCCGCGACGCGGGACCGCAGGACGCGGGCGAAGCGGGCCGGGCGCAGCCACACCAGCGCGACCGCCGCGGCGACGACGGCGGCCGCGAGGCCGCCCTCGATCCACGGGTTCTCGGCGACGGCGGCGGCGACCTCCCGGGGCCGCGGCCAGTGCCGCTCCCCCAGCATGCCGAGCGCGGACGGGACGCCCGCGACGGCGACCGCGAGCAGCAGCAGGTGCGTCACCAGCCCGGCCAGCGAGTTCAGCCCGACCGAGCCCATCGCGGCGCCCCGGGTCAGCCCGCAGCGCCGCAGGAACCGCACGTTGATCGCGATGCCGCCCGACCCGGCGGGCAGCAACTGGTTGGCGAACGACGCGGCGACCTGCACCGCGAACAGCCGGCCGACCGGAGGCCGCACCGGCATCGAGCCGAGCTGGGTGACGGTGCCCACGCACCACATCGCGGCGGTGGCGAGCGCGGCGAGCAGCAGCCAGGCCCGGTCGGCGCCCATGAGGCTCTCGCCGCCCGCGTCGAGCGCGACCCGGTGCATGAGCGCGAGGACGACGACCGCGCCCGCGACCGCGGTGCCCAGCACGACGCGCGGCACCGACGCCTCTGCCGACAGGACCCGTCCGAGGGCCGCGAGCACCGCGCGCGGGGAACCGGGGGTGCGCGCCGAGCCGGGTGTGCGCGCCGAGCCGGGCGTGCGCGGGGTCGCGCGGCGGCGGCCCGCCGGGGCGTCCGGTCCCCCGCGGGCCGCGTCCTGATCAGCTCCGGAAGGTGTCACTCTCCGCCCCGTCCGCTCGAACGTCCCCTGCTCCGGCCCCGTGCGCGCCCTGCCCGGCCGCGTGCCCCGCCGGCGCCGCCGCCGCGTCGGTCACCGCGTCGAGCGCCGCGTTCTGCACCGCCAGGTGGGCGACCAGGCAGCCGGCGGTGAGCACCGCCGCCAGCGGCCGGCGCCGCGCCCGGATGAGCGCCCGCACGCAGCCGGCCGCGGCGGGCACGGCCGCCAGCGCCCCCGCGGTGAGCAGGAAGCCCGCCGCCGTCCCGGGACCGGCGAACGCCCCCGGCACCAGCATCCACGCCGCGACGGCCATCGGCAGCAGCGCGTTGCCGGGCCGCCGCCCGCCGGACGCGGCCACCAGCCCGCCGACGGCGAGGAACACCGCCACCGCCGCGACGCCCGACCAGCCGGGCCAGCCGTCCACCCATCCCGACCCGCGCGCCGCGGCGCGCTGGGCGCGCTGGACGGGTTCCGACCCGGAACCGCCGTGCTCGTGCACGAGCCACGCCGTCATGTCCAGGACCAGCCCGGCCAGGACGCTGACGACCGCCTCGCGGTGCCGCCACGCGGGGACGACGGCCAGGGCGGCGCACAGCGGCAGGACCAGCCACAACGCCTGCGACGGCCGCATCGCCGCGACGAGCGCGAGGCTCGCGGTGAGCCCGAGCATCGCGGGGTAGTCCTGCCGGTCGCGGGCGACCCGCAGGAAGCATCCGGCCGCGGCGAGCGCCCCGAGCGCGCACCACAGGTCGGGCATCGCCTGGGACCCGTAGAGCTGCGCCGCCCACAGCCCGCCGAACAGCACGCCCGCGCCCGCCAGCGTCTCGGGGCGGTGCAGGGGCCGCCACGCCCACAGCGCGGCGAACAGCCCCGCGCCGGAGGCGACCGCGAGGTAGATCCGCATCGCCGCGGTGGAGGAGGTCGCCTGGACGACCGGGGCGACCAGCGCGACGGTCGCGTGCCCGCGCGACACGTCGAGGAAGGCGCCCGGGTCGCCGCTGCGGGCCTGCCACACGTTGCCGACCTCGCCCGCGCCGAGCGTCATGCCGGCCGGGACGAAGCGCAGCTGCGCGGCGGTGAACGCCAGCGCGACCACCGTCACCCAGGGGACGGCGCCGTCGGCGCTCCCCGTCCGGGGCGGTGCGTTCACTGCGGTCGGCATGGTCTCTTTCTACTACAAACCCGGTAGTACACCAGCGGGTCGCCGATCAGCGTCCCTCGCCGGCGAAGAACCGCTCGACGATCGCCTTGGCGGCGGTGCCCGTGTCGTACTCGCCGTGGAGCTCGGAGAACCGGCGGCGGGCGGCGGCGTACCCGGTCCGCACGCCGTCCAGGTCGCCGAGGGCGGTCAGGAGCCCGTCCTCGTCCTCGGCGACCGGTCCGGGCACCGGGGCGGGGAGGCCCCGGCCGCCGGTCCGGAGACGCGTACGGTCCGGAGTGTAGAAGACCATCGGCCGGTCCAGCAGCGCGTAGTCGAACATGATCGGGGCCTCGTCGGTGACCAGCGCGTCGGACAGCAGCATCAGGAGCGCCGCGTCGTGGACGGCCGCCGTGTCGATGACGGTGCCGTCCATGCCGGGCGGGATGACCGCGCTCCCGCCGCCGGCCGGGCGGACGAGCAGGACGTGCGTCCCGCCGAGTTCCCGGACGAACCGTTCCAGCGGGAACGCGAGCTCCAGGGGCCGCGCGGGCCGGTCGCCGTCGCCGGTCCGCAGCGCCGGGGCGTACAGCACCGCGTAGCGCCGGTCCCCGCTCAGCCCGAGCCGCCGCCGCAGCGCCGCCAGTTCGTGCGGGTCGCCGCCGGTGACCAGCGGGTCGTTGCGGGGGCAGCCCGACCGGAGCGGTTCGGCGCCCGCGCCGCCGCCCGGCGCGGGGACGTCGTGCTCGGACCGCACGACGAGATGATCGGCGCGGTCGCGGGCGGCGAGCGCGCCCTGCCCGTCCGGCGGCTCGTCCGGCGGCGGGGCCGTCCCGCGCGGGATCTGGACGTAGGTGGTCTGCGGGCGCTTCACCAGCCCGGCGGGCAGGCTCCGGTCGTCGACCCAGAACTCGGCGCGGGCCAGCGCCCGGTAGTAGGCCCACGAACCGCGCTTGACCAGCAGCGCCTCGTCGGGGAAGCCGCGCCGGTCATCGCGGTAGGACCAGATCGCCCGGTACGGGGCGGCGCTGTCGCGCAGTGCCCGGAAGACGTACTTGGGATCGCCGCAGTACCGGGCGCCGTGCCGGCTCTCGAACACGACGGTGCCCTTGCTGACCGGGAGCCGCACCAGGACCCGGTTGAACACCGCGATCTTCGTCCGGCGGGCCGCGAACCGCTCGCGCAGCCCGCGCTCGGCCCGGACGAACCGGCGCCACCAGCGCCGCCCGGCGCCCGTGCGGGCGACCCGGCGCAGCGCGGGCAGGGTGACGCGGGCGGGCCAGCGCCCGGCCGCCATCCGCAGCGCGAGCTCGCCGGTCGCGGCGACGTAGGCCTCCAGCCGGTCGCCCGCCGCGCGGCTCAGGCGCGGCCGGACGGGCACGGCGAGGTCGCAGTGCGCGGTGCCCTCCGACGTCAGCCGCACCTCGACGGGGGTGCCGCCGACGGTCAGCCGGAGCCACACGCCCCACGTCTGGTCGACCAGCCCGATCGGGCGGATCACCTGGGCGGGGAAGAAGACCGTCTCCCAGGCGATCCGGCCGTTCTCGCGCCGCACGGTCGCCGGGACGCCGAACGCCCGGCCGGGCCGCCGCCGGTCGCGGATCTCCAGCCGGCCGCCGAGCTCAGCGTCCTCGGGGATGCGGCCGAGCGGGTTGACGACGGTGCCGGACATGCGCAGCGCCTTGCCGTCCCGGCGCATCGCGGTGACCCGGCCGCCGAGGACCAGCTCGGACAGCGGCGCCGAGTGCACGCCGAGGCCGGTGATGTCGAGGACGCGGCGGGCCGGCGCGGCGCCGAGGTGGTCGCCGGTCCAGTAGATCCGGCCGTCCCGCTCGGCGGGGGCGATCGACAGGACGGGCCGGCCGCCGCCCTTCGGGGCGTGGTCGGCGGCGGCCATCGCCGCCTCGATGTCGCGCTCGCGGACCATCAGCGCGGCGATGGCGGGCATCTTGTCCGCGGCCTCGAACACGGCGTCGTCCAGCCGTTCGAGGTAGGGGCGGGCCAGCCCGACGAACGCCTCGCGGTGCCAGGGGTCGCGGCTGCGCAGCTCGCGCAGGTAGAGCAGCAGGTCGTGGTTGACGAACTTGACGTCCTTGACCAGCGCGATCTCGTCCGCGCCGCGCGCGCGCAGCGCCGCGTCGATGCGCCGGTGGATCTCCAGCCGGTCGGCGAAGTTGCTCAGCTCGGCGCGCCGGTTGCTGATCGACAGGGTGCCGCCGCGCGGGTCGACCAGCCAGTTGTAGACCCGGTGCGGGATGACCGCGATCCGGTTCGCGCCGAGGTAGGCCTCGGCGCTGAAGAGCAGGTCCTCGTAGTGCAGCCGGTCGGCGAAGCGCAGCCCGGCGCGGTCGAGGAACTCGCGCCGGTAGCACTTGTTGGTCGCCAGCGTGTCGTAGAGGAGGTCGGGGTTGTCCAGGATGTCGTCGTAGACGGCGCTCTCCCGGTAGAGCCGCGCGTACCAGGAGTGCTCGCGGTCGGGCAGGACGCGGACGCAGCGGCCGGACACGAGGTCGGCTCCGGAGTCGTCGGCGGCGGCGACCATGTTCCGGCAGGCGTGCGGGTCGAGGGTGTCGTCGCTGTCGAGGAACATCACGTAGCGGCCCTTGGCGTGCCGGAGGCCGATGTTGCGCGGCCGTCCGCAGCCGCCGGAGTTCACCGGGAGGGTGAAGGCGCGCACCCGGCCGGGGTTCCGGGCCGCCAGCCGGGCGGCGACGGCGGGCGTCGCGTCGGTGCTCGCGTCGTCGACGATCACGACCTCCACGCCGGGCAGCGACTGCCCGAGCGCCGAGCGGACGGCGCGGGGCAGCCGCGACGCGTCGTTGTAGACGATCACCACGACGGTCACGTCGGGTTCGGGTGGCATCGGCTCCACCGCCCTCGCTCCTCGGCCAGCACCTACTATCGCGATAGTAAGAGCCTGCGGGTAATCGGAACGTAAGCGCCGGGCGCACCGCGCCCGGCCTGGGGATATACCCCGGACCGGGCGGAAACTCCCCGACCGGTCGCCCTTCGCCGCGACGGCGGGCGGCGCGTCCGGACGGGCGATCAAGGCCCCTGTCCCGCGGGGCCGGGCCTCAGCCCTCGCCGCCCTCGCTCAGCAGCCGCTGGAGCAGTTCCTCGTCCTCGGGCGCCAGCTCGGACACGAACCGGGCCAGCACGGCGGCGCGGTCGCGGCGGCGGCGCAGCAGCTCGTTCATCGCGGCGGCGGTGTGGCCGGCCTCGTCGACGGCCGCGGAGTACACGAACCCGCGCCCCTCCCGCTCGCGGCTCGCCAGCCCCTTGCGGGCCAGCCGCGCCAGCGTGGTCATCACCGTCGTGTACGCGGGGGCGCCGGGCAGCACGGCCTGCACGTCGGCGGGGCTCATCGGGCGCGCGCCGTCCCACAGGACGGCCAGCACGGCGTCCTCCAGCATGCCCGCCGGGCGCCGCCCCCGGTCGTCCTCGTTCACAATGCCTCGCCCCCGCAGCGGGTTTACTACGTCAATAGTAGAAGGACCGCCCCCGCCCGTCCACGCGGCATGATGTCACGCGCCGGCCTGGTGTCGCTCACCGGCGGCCGCGCCCCCGGCTTCCGGGTTCGGGGTGAGGGCGGTCAGGCCGGCGGCGACGCGTGCGGCGGTCTCGCGGAGCCAATCGTGAACTCGCGCCCCTCGGTGGCCGGGTCGAAGTCGGCGCGGCCGGTGAACAGCCGCTCCCAGGTTCACGCGTCACCTATCCATGCGGTCGATGAAAGCCATACGAGGAATCGATTTCCCAGATCAGCCCTGGTTGCCCCAAGGTTAAGGCGGACATCGAGAGGACACCCCGTGGAAGATCACGCGCACCCGTCCGGCCCCTTCGCGGTCGGCACCTTCTCCAGCGGCGGCGGCCCGCGGTTCGCGGGCCTGGTCCAGGACGGGCGGGTCCTGGACCTGCGCACCGTCCCGGGCCTGCCGGGCGGCGGGGCCACGACCCGCGGCCTGCTGGAGAGCTGGGACGACGCCCTCCCGCTGCTGCACGCCGCGGCGGAGTCGGGCGGCGAGCGGCTGCCGCTCGACGGGCTGGCGGTGCACGCGCCGGTCGAGCCGCGGCAGATCCTGCAGTCGGGCGCCAACTACCGCACGCACGTCATCGACCTCGCGGTGGCGCACGAGCCGGAGGGCGGGCGGCCCGCCGAGCAGGTGCGCGAGGAGACGGCCGCGATGATGGACCGGCGCGCGGCCGAGGACCGGCCGTACATGTTCATCGGGCTGCCCTCCTCGGTGACGGGCCCCTACGACGACGTGGTGATCCCGGGCTGGTGCGAGAAGCCGGACTGGGAGCTGGAACTGGCCGCGGTGATCGGCCGCCCGGCGTACCGGGTGCCGGCGGACGAGGCGCTGGAGCACGTCGCGGCCTACACGATCGCCAACGACCTGACGGCGCGCGAGGCGGTGTTCCGCCGGGACATGCCGGAGATCGGCACGGACTGGCTGCGCGCGAAGAACCCGCCGACGTTCACCCCGCTCGGCCCGTACCTGGTCCCCTCCGCGTTCGTCCAGGACCCCGGCGACCTGCGGGTCACGCTGCGGCTGAACGGCGACGTCATGCAGGACGAGTCCACCAAGGACATGATCTTCGGCGTGGCGCGGCTGGTGGCGTACGCGTCGCGGACCGTCCGGCTGCTGCCCGGCGACCTGGTCCTGACCGGCAGCCCGGCCGGCAACGGCATGCACTGGGGGCGGCTGCTGCGGCCCGGCGACGTCATGGAGGGCTCGATCACGGGCCTCGGCGCGCAGCGCAACCGGTGCGTCGCCGAATCCGCCGGCGCGGAGGACGCGTGATGCTCGACCGCACCGACCCCGAAGGCGCGATCGCCGAGGCCGCCGCGAAGTACTCCAACTGGGGGCGCTGGGGCGACGACGACGTGCTCGGCACCGTGAACTTCATCGACGAGGCCAAGCGGCGCGAGGGCGCGGCGCTGGTCCGGCGGGGCGCGTCGTTCTCGCTGTCGCAGCGGTTCGACATGAACGGCCCGCAGAAGGGCTGGCGGCGCCGCACCAACCCCGTCCACACGATGCTGGACACCGGGACGGACGCGGCGCTCGGCAACCAGGGCTTCCCGCACGGCATCGGCGGCGCGGACGACGTGGTGGCGATGCCGCTGCAGTGCTCCACGCAGTGGGACGGCCTCGGCCACATCTTCGACCACGGCAAGGCGTGGAACGGCCGCCCGGCGGAGAAGGTCGTCACGTCCGACGGCGACCTGGTCACCGGCATCGAGCACATGGCCGCTCCGGTCGCGGGGCGCGGCGTCCTGCTGGACGTGGGGCGCGTCGCCGGCGAGGACGGCGAGCTGCCCGACGGCTTCGCCATCACCGAGGAGCATCTCCAGGCGGCCATCGACGCGCACGGCGTGACGGTCGGGCGCGGCGACATCGTCTGCGTCCGCACCGGGCAGCTCACACGCGCGCGCCGGGACGGCTGGGGCGACTACGCGGGCGGTCCCGCACCCGGCCTGTCGTTCACCACGGCCGGATGGCTGCACCGCACCGAGATCGCCGCGATCGCCACCGACACGTGGGGGTTCGAGGTGCGGCCCAACGAGTTCGACGACGCGTTCCAGCCGCTGCACCAGGTCGCGATCCCGAACATGGGCCTGCTGATCGGCGAGCTGTGGGACCTGGACGCGCTCGCGGCCGACTGCGCGGCCGACGGCGTGCACGAGTTCTGGCTGGCCGCCGGGCCGATCCCGGTCACCGGCGCGGTCGGCGCCCCCGTCAATCCCATCGCGGTGAAGTGAGGTCGGCATGGCAGCAGTCGGGAACGTCCTGATCGTCGGGGGCGGCACGGCCGGTTCGGCGCTGGCCGCCCTGCTGGCGCGGGGCGGCGTCGCGGTGGACGTCGCGGAGATCACGCCGGGCGCCGGGGCGCTCGGCTCGGGGATCACGCTGCAGGGCAACGCGCTGCGGGTCCTGCGCGACCTCGGCGTGTGGGACCGGGTGAGCGCGTCCGGGTACGCGTTCGACGTGCTCGGCCTGCGGGCGCCGGACGGGACGCTCATCGCGGAGATCCCGGACGCGCGGACCGGCGGCCCGGACCTGCCCGCGACGCTCGGCATGAACCGTCCCGAGCTGGCGGCGGTGCTCGCGGACGCGGTGCGGGACGCGGGCGCGACCGTCCGGTTCGGCCTCACCGCCACCGCGCTCGACGACTCCGGCGACCGGGTCACCGCGCACCTGTCCGACGGATCGACCGGCACGTACGACCTGGTCGTGGGCGCCGACGGCATCCGCTCCGCGGTGCGGGGGCTGATCGGCGTCGACGTGTCGCCGGAGCCGACCGGGATGGGCATCTGGCGGATCCACACGCGCCGTCCCAAGGGCGTCGAGCGGACCGACCTGATCTACGGCGGGCCGTGCTTCATCGCCGGGTACTGCCCGACCGGCCCGGACACCATGTACGCCTACCTGGTGGAGAAGGCGCGGCCCCGCGAGTCGGTCGCGGACGCCGACAAGCCGGCGCACATGCGCGCGCTCGCCGAGGGCTACGGCGGCGCCTGGGACGAGATCCGCGCCGACATCACCGACCCGGACCGGATCAACTACACCTGGTTCGAATCGCTGCTGGTCGACCGGCCGTGGAACCGGGGCCGGACCGTCCTGATCGGGGACGCGGCGCACGCGTGCCCGCCGACGCTCGCGCAGGGCGCGGCGCAGTGCCTCGAGGACGCCGCCGTCCTCGCCGAGCTGCTGCTGGGCGCCGACCGGCTCGACCAGGCGCTGTTCGACGCGTTCATGGACCGGCGGTTCGAGCGCGCCAAGGCGGTCGTCGAGGCGTCGGTGCAGCTCGCGGAGTGGCAGCTGCGCCCGTCCCCGGACGCCGACGTCCCCGGCCTCATGGGCCGTATCAGCGCGATCGTGTCGGAGAAGCCGTGAGCGAAGGGAACCCGGGGGCCGCGGGCGTCCCCACCGTCGACGTGCACGCGCACGTGCTGCTGCCGCAGATCGAGGAGGCCGTCGCCGGCGCGCCCGGCCACGCCGAGCACCGGGAACTGGACGCGCGCCGCAACGGCCCGGAGTCGTTGCGGGTCGGCGGCAAGATGATCGGTGAGCGGTTCGAGCGGCTGACGCGGATCGAGGCGCGGCTCGCCGACATGGACGCCGCCGGGGTGGACGTGCAGATCGTCAGCCCGTCGCCGTCGCACTACCACTACTGGACCGCGCCGGACCTGGCCCGCACCGTGTTCACGATGGCGAACGAGGCCACCGCCGCGCACTGCGCGCAGGCGCCGGACCGGCTGCACGGGCTCGGGCTCGTCCCGCTCCAGCATCCGGACCTCGCCGTCGAGGCGCTCGACCACGCGCTGACGCTCGGGCTGAAGGGCGTCGAGATCTCCTCGCACGCCCCCGGCCGCGAGCTGTCGGACCCGGAGCTGGATCCGCTGTGGGCGCGGGCCGCCGCGTCCGGCGCGGTGGTGTTCCTGCACCCGTTCGGCTGCACGCTGGACGAGCGGCTCGACCGGTACTACCTGTCCAACATCGTCGGGCAGCCGGCCGAGAACGCCGTCGCGCTGTCGCACCTGATCTTCTCCGGCGTGCTCGACCGGCACCCCGGGCTGAAGGTCGTCGCGGCGCACGGCGGCGGCTACCTGCCGACCTACCTGGGCCGCGCCGACCACGGCTGGCGGGTGCGTCCCGAGGCGCGCGCCTGCGCCGAACCGCCGAGCGCCTACCTGCGGCGGATCTGGTTCGACTCGCTCGTCTACGAGCCGGACGCGCTCCGCGCGCTGATCGCGGCGGCGGGCGCGTCGCAGGTCGTCCTCGGCTCGGACCACCCCTTCGACATGGGGGTGGACGACCCGCTCGACCGGCTGCGCGCCGCCCTGCCGCCCGGCCCCGGCCTGGACGCCGTGCGCGGCGGCAACGCCGTCGCCCTCTTCGACCTCAAGGAGCACTGATGCCCGGAAGGCTCATCACCCATCTTCGCCATGTGGACCTCGCCGTCCCCGACTACGGCAGGCAGCGCGAGTTCTACTCGGGCGTCTGGGGCCTGACCGAGGTCGCGGGCGACACCGGCATCTCGTTCCTGGCGGCGGAGGGGTCGCCGGAGCAGTACGTCGTCCGGCTCAGGAAGGCGGACGAGAAGCGCCTCGACCTGGTGTCGTTCGGCGCCGCGTCCCCCGCCGACGTCGACGCGCTCGCCGCCCGGCTCGGCGCGGCCGGCGTCACGATCGTCGCCGAGCCCGGGAAGCTCGCCACACCCGGCGGCGGCTACGGGTTCCGGTTCTTCGACCTCGACGGCCGGACCGTCGAGGTGTCGGCGGACGTCGCCGTCCGCGAGCACCGGAGGCTGGTGGAGCGCGAGGCGGTCCCGGTCCGGCTGTCGCACGTCGTGCTCAACGCCCCCGACCTGGACGCCACCCGCGCCTGGTACGAGACGCACCTGGACTTCGCGCTCAGCGACACGCTGACGTCCCCGCACATGGGCAAGGTCATGCACTTCATGCGCTGCAACCCGCAGCACCACAGCATGGCGATCGCGAAGGGTCCGTACACGTCGCTGCACCACGTGTCGTTCGAGATGCGGGGCCTGGACGAGTACATGTTCGGCACCGGCCGCCTGCTGCGCGCCGGGGTCCGGATGATCTGGGGGCCGGGGCGGCACAAGGCGGGCGACAACACCTTCTCCTACTTCCTCGACCCGCACGGCAACACCGTCGAGTACACCACCGAGCTGGAGACCCTCGACGAGGACTCCTGGCACCCGCACCTGTACGACTTCTCCGACCCCGACGTCACCGACCAGTGGGGCACCGCCAACCCGATGAACGAGCTCATCGCCAAGGAGTCGTTCAACGACCCCGACCGCGGCGTCTTCGTCGCCCCGCCCGTCTGATCCGCAAGGAGCCCCATGCGTCTCGCCACGTACCTGCACCAGGGCGCCCGCCGCTGCGGCGCCGTCGAGGGCGACGGGGTGCTTCCGTTCCCGGACGGCACCGCCCTCCTCGACGTCGTCGCGTCCGGTTCGGTCCCGGCGCCGGCGGGCCCGGCGGTCCCGCTCGCGGACGTGCGGCTCCTGCCGCCGCTGGAACCGCCGTCCGTGCGGGACTTCGTCGCGTTCGAGGAGCACGTCGAGGGCGTCCGGAAGGCCGTGGACGGCGCGTCCGGGGTCCCGGACGCCTGGTACGACGCGCCGACGTTCTACTTCTCCAACCCGCACGCGATGGTCGGCGCGCACGACGACGTGCCGCTGCCGCCCGGCTGCCGGGCACTCGACTTCGAGCTGGAGGTCGCCGCCGTCATCGGCCGGGCGGGCGCCGACCTGTCCCCCGAGCAGGCCCGCGACCACGTCTTCGGCTACACCGTCTTCAACGACTGGTCGGCGCGGGACCTGCAGTCGCGGGAGATGCGGGTCGGGCTCGGCCCGTGCAAGGGCAAGGACTTCGCGACGACGCTCGGGCCGTGGCTGGTCACCGCCGACGAGCTGGAGCCCTACCGCGACGAGGACGGGTTCCTGCGGCTCGCGCTGACCGCCGAGGTCAACGGCGAGGTCGTCGGGCGGGACCTGCTGTCGAACATGGGCTGGCCGTTCGAGGACCTCGTCGCCTACGCCTCGCGCGGCGCCCGGCTGCGTCCCGGCGACGTCCTCGGCTCGGGGACCTGCGGCAACGGCGGCTGCCTCGCCGAGCTGTGGGGGCGCGGCGGCGCGCAGGACCCGCCGCCGCTGGTGCCGGGCGACACGGTCGCGCTCACCGTCGAGGGCATCGGCACGGTGTCCAACACGATCGTCCCGGGAGCGGCACCCGTCCCGATCCCGCCCGGGCGCAAGCGGACCCGGGAACGCCCGTGAACCGGGTCGCCGGGAAGGTCGTCGTGGTCACCGGCGCCTGGGCGTGACGTCCGAGCCCGGCTGGGCCGGTCTCGCCGCCTGGCTCCGCGCGACCCACGGCCGGGTCGACGGCCTGGTCAACAACGCGGGCGTCACCTGCCGGGCCCGGCACCGTGGACGAGATCGCCCCGCTGGTGGTGTTCCTCGTCTCCGACGAGGCGTCCTACATCGCCGGCGCCAAGCCCATCTCCGACGCCCTCCGTTGAGTCGCGGCGGGCCGTCGCCATGAGGCCGCTCATGGCGACGGCCCGCCGCACGTCAACGGGCCGGGGGTGGGAGGGGGAGGTCTCGGAGGCGGGCCTTCTGCACCTTGTTGGAGCCGGTGCGGGGCAGGTCGTCGACCACGTCCAGGTACACGGGGATCTTGTACTTGGCGAGGCGGCCGGCGAGGAACTCCCGCAGTTCGGCGAGGTCCAGCGCGGCGCCGGGGGCGGTGACGACGAAGGCCCGGCCGACCTCGCCCCACCGGGCGTCGGGGACGCCGATCACCGCGGCCTCGGCGACGGCCGGGTGCTCGAAGATCGCGTTCTCGACCTCCGCCGGGTAGACGTTCTCGCCGCCGGAGATGAACATGTCCTTCACCCGGTCGACGATGTAGAAGTAGCCCTCGTCGTCGACGTGGGCGATGTCACCGGAGCGGAACCAGCCGTCGTCGGTGAACGCGGACGCGGTCGCGTCGGGGGCGTTCCAGTAGCCCGGCGTGACGTTCGGCCCCTTGATGACGACCTCGCCGGGCTCGCCGGGCTCCACGTCCGTCAGGTCGGGGCGCACGCACCGGACGCCGGTGAAGAACACCGGCACCCCCGCCGAGCCGGCCTTGCGCTCGCTCTGCGCGGCTTCGAGGAACGTCGCGCCCGGCGCCGTCTCGGTGAGGCCGTAGCCCTGGCAGAAGACGAGGCCGCGCTCCTGGTAGGTGTGGATCAGCCCGGTCGGCACCGGCGCGCCGCCGGACATCAGGCTGCGGACGGACGACAGGTCGGCGCCGTCCCAGCGCGGTGACTGCGCGAGCGCGGCGAACATGGCGGTGACGCCGAACATCCAGGTGACGCGGTGCCGCTCGATGAGGTCGAGGCATTCCTCGACGTCCCAGGACGGCATGATGACCGAGCATCCGCCCTTGAGGAACGTCGGCAGCAGGCACTGGTTCAGCGCCGCGACGTGGAACAGCGGCGCGCTGACCAGCGTCACCTCGTCGCCCGCGACGTCCACGCCGACGAGCAGGTTGTAGCAGTTCCAGACGAGGTTCCCGTGGGTGAGCATCGCGCCCTTGGGACGTCCGGTGGTGCCGGAGGTGTAGAGGATGCACGCCACGTCGTCGAGCGTGACCTCCGTGTCGGTCGGGGCCGGGTCGCCGCCCGCGAGCCACTCCTCGTAGGCGAGTTCGCCCTCGGCGGGCTCGCCGACCGCCACGACGGTCGCGGGCGCCCGCTCGGCCGCGCGGACGACCGGCGCGCATTCGGGCGCGTAGACCAGCACGGACGCGCCGCTGTGGCCGAGCATGTAGTCGATCTCCGGCGCGGCGAGCCGGAAGTTCAGCGGCACGAAGATGGCGCCGAGCACGTGCGCGGCGAACATCGTCTCGGCGAACGCCGGATGGTTCGGCCCGAGGTAGGCGACCCGGTCGCCCTTGCCGACGCCGGCGGCGCGCAGCCGGCCGGCGAGCCGCGCCGTCCGGTCGTGGACCTCCCCGTACGTCGTCGGGCGGTCCCGGAAGACGAAGGCGGTGCGGCCGGGCGACATCGCGGCCCGCCTGGCCGGCCATCCCCCGAGTCCTGCGTTCACCACGGTGTTCTCACTCCTCTTGCTGAGCAGCGTTTGCGGATGGCCGGCCGCGCGGCCCGATCGGGGCCGGGGCGGGCGGGAAGGGCGGTCAGGCGTAGTGGCGGTAGACGGCCTGGGCGACGCAGGCGGGCTTGGCCTCGCCGTCGATCTCGACGGTGAAGTCGCAGACCATCTGCACGCCGTTCCCCGGGACGTCGGTCACGTCGGCGACCCGGCCGGCGAGCCGGATCCTCGAACCGACGCGGACGGGGCTCGGGAACCGGACCTTCTCCAGGCCGTAGTTGATGCTCATCTTCGTGCCCTGGATGCCGAGCAGGTCGTTGAACAGCGGGATGACCAGCGACAGCGTCAGGTAGCCGTGCGCGATGGCCGCGCCGAACGGGCCGTCCTTGGCCTTCTCGGGGTCGGTGTGGATCCACTGGTGGTCGTCGGTGGCGTCGGCGAAGGTGTTCACCCGGTCCTGGGTGATGTCGAGCCAGCGGCTGTGGCCGAGGTCCTTGCCGGCCAGGGCCTTGATCTCGTCGAGACCGGTGACGGTGATCATGCGTTCTCCTTGCCGGTGAGCCCGAGCAGCCGGGCGGCGTTGTCCTTGAGGATCTTCGGGCGGACCTCGGGCTTGATCTCCAGCTTCGCGAAGTCGGCGAGCCAGCGGTCCGGGGTGATGACGGGGTAGTCCGAGCCGAACAGCACCTTGTCCTTCAGCAGGCTGTTGGCGTACCGGACGAGCTGCGGCGGGAAGTACTTCGGCGACCAGCCGGACAGGTCGATGTACACGTACGGCTTGTGGTTGGCGACGGCGAGGGCCTCGTCCTGCCAGGGGAACGACGGGTGCGCCAGGATGATCCGCAGCTCGGGGAAGTCCACGGCGACGTCGTCCACGAGCATCGGGTTCGAGTACTTCAACCGGATGCCCCCGCCGCCGGGGACGCCGGCGCCGATGCCGGTCTGCCCGGTGTGGAACAGCGCCGGGACGCCCAGCTCCTCGATCGCCTCGTACAGCGGGTACGCGAGCGGGTCGTTCGGCGCGAAGCCCTGGATGCTCGGGTGGAACTTGAACCCGCGCACCCCGTACTGCTCGACGAGCCGCCGCGCCTCGCGCACGCCCGCCCGCCCCTTGTGCGGGTCGACGCTGGCGAACGGGATCAGGACGTCGGGGTGCTCGGCGCAGCTCTCGGCGACCTCCTCGTTGGCGATGCGCGGCCAGCCGGTGGCGTGCTCGGCGTCGACCGTGAAGACGACGGCCGCCATGCCGCGCTCGCGGTAGTAGGCGGCCATCTCGGGGATGGTCGGCTGGCGGTGCCCGTGCGCCTTGAAGTACTCCTCGGACGCGCCGAACAGCTCCGGGCTCAGCGAGCCGTGCCCGTCCGCGCTGATCTCGGCGTGGGTGTGGACGTCGATCGCGGTCAGCGCGTCGACGTCGATCGTGAGGTCGGCCATGTCAGCCCTCCGGTGCCTTCGGCGCGGGCATGCCGTAGGTCTCCGGCTCGGCGCCCACGCCCGTGCTCCACTCTTCGGCGATCGCCTCGGCGCTCCAGCCGCCGTCGGCGAACGCGACCGCCTTCTCCTTCGGGTGCGCCCACAGCGCCAGCCGGTCGCCGCCGATCCCGATCGCCTGCCCGGTGACGTCCTTGGACGCGTCCGAGGCCAGGAAGACGACCAGGCCGGTGACGTCCTCGACGGTGCCGAGGCCCTCGTCCTTGCGCAGCCAGTCCGGCAGCGGCTCGCCCGTGCGCTCGGACTCCTCGATGACCGGGCCGAACGCGGGGATCGTCTTGGTCATCTCGGTCGCCGCGACCGGCACGACCGCGTTCACGGTGATGTTCGCACGGGCCAGCTCCATCGCCCAGGTGCGCGCCATCGCCGCGATGCCCGCCTTGGCGGCGGCGTAGTTGGTCTGCCCGAAGTTGCCGCGCTGCCCGGCCGGGGAGGAGATGAGGATCAGCCGCCCGCCCGTGCCCTGCTCGCGCATCCGGGCCGCCGCCGCGCGGGCGCAGGTGAAGGTGCCGCGCAGGTGGACGCGGACGACGTCGTCGAAGTCGTCGTCGGTCATCTTCCACAGCACCCGGTCCCGCAGGATGCCCGCGTTGGTGATCAGCACGTCGAGCCGGCCGAACTCCCGGACGGCCGTGCCGACCAGCTCGTCGGCGGTCTCGGTGCCGCCGACCGCCGCGACGACGCCGGTCGCGGTGCCGCCCGCCGCGGTGATCTTCGCGACCGCCGCGTCGACCGCGTCCCGGTCCACGTCGTTGACCACCACCGAGGCGCCGGCGGCCGCCAGGGCCTCGGCGTAGGCGAGGCCGAGGCCGCGCCCGCTCCCGGTGACGACGACGACCTTCCCGTCCAGTTCCATAGCTCCCCACAATCGACAGGAATCCTGTTGATGGCCCAGTGTTCACATTCAACAGGTTTCCTGTCAATGCCCTACCCTGGACGCGTGCCGCGCGACCAGGGAGAGCCGATGACCGACAGCCCGCCGCCGACGACCGCCGGCAAGTCGCCGCCGTCGCTGCTGTACCTGGTCAAGCGGCTGGAGCTGCTCGTCCGGTCGCGGCTGGAGGAGCTGGTCAGGCCCGCCGGCATCACCGCGCTGCAGTACACGGCGCTCACCGTCCTGGAGCGGCACGACGGGCTGTCGGCCGCCCAGCTCGCCCGCGACTCCTTCGTCACCGCGCAGTCGATGGCCGACATGGTCCGCGCCCTGGAGACCCGCGGCCTCGTCCGCCGCGAGCGCAACCCTTCGAACCGGCGCGAGCTGCTCATCCTGCTCACCGCCGCCGGACGCGCCCTGCTGGACGACCTCGCCGGGCCCGTCGGCGAGCTGGAGGAGCGGATGATCCGCGACCTGACGTCCCGCCAGGTCGGCCAGTTCCGCACCACCCTCGCCGACACCTGGCGCGCCCTCTCCTGACGCGGGGCCGGGTGCCGCGCCCGAATCGCCGCCCCGGACGGCGTTCCCATGGCAAGATCAGCCGACCCCCTTGAAGAGCGGAGGCGGCGGCTGTGCAGCCACCATCGGACCAAACGCCGTACGGAAACGGCGGATCCCCCTACGGCGCTCCCCAGCAGACGCCCTACGCCGGTCAGCCTTACGCTGGTGCGCCCTCTGCCGGCCAGCCCTATGGCGGTCAGCCGTACGGCGGGGAAGCGTATGGCAGGCAGCCCTATGGCGGTGCGCCTCATCCCGGTCAGCCGTATGCGGGGCAGCCCTATGCCGGTCAGCAGCCGGCCCCGTACGCGCCGGCTCCGCAGCAGACGCCGTACGGCGCGGCGCCCGGCCAGCCCCTGCCCCACGGTGCGCAGCAGACCGCGCACTACGGGACCCAATGCCGCTTCTGCGGCTGCGTCCCGGCGGTCGACACCACCTTCCGCGGCCACCGCGGCATGATCCTGATCATGTCGTTCCTGCACACCAAGGGACCGTTCTGCCGGGACTGCGGCCTGGCGGTGTTCCGGGACATGACGGCCAAGACCCTGATCGGCGGCTGGTGGGGCTACGTCTCCTTCGCCGCGACGCCGATCACCGTGCTGATCAACCTCACCCGGCACGGCAAGGTCGCCTCCCTGGCGCCGCCGATGCCGCCGCCCGACGGCAGCCCCCACCGCCACCCCGCCGATCCCGGCCCGCCGCTGATGTCCCGCCCGATCGCCATCATCGGCGCGCTCGTCCCGGTCCTCCTGGTCGTCCTGCTCCTGATCGTCGCCGTCACCGGAGGCTGACGGCCGTGGCCCGCGCCGGCGGGCTACATGAAGTTGCGGGTGTGCAGGGCGGACAGCTCGGCGGCCTCGCCGTCGGGGAAGCCGAGGTGGGCCAGGCGGCGCCGGCGCCCCTCGTCCATCTCCCTCCGCAGGTCCAGCACCGCCGCGTGCCCGCGCCGGACGGCCCGGGGCGACCACTCGCCGGCGGCGAGGAGGACCAGCGCGTCGAAGACGTCCTGGTTGAGGCCGGTGGACGCGGCGAGGGCGTCGTGGCGGCGCTCGACCGCCGCCCGGAGCCGCGACCGGAAGCGCGGATCGGCCTCGGTCCGGTGCCGGAGGTGCGCGACGCCGAACGCGACGTGCCGCGCCTCGTCCTGCCGGGCGAGGCGGACCGCCCGCCGGGTCACCGGGTCGGGGGCGTGCCGGTCGAGGAACGCGAGCAGGGTGAGGAAGGTGCCCTCGCCCAGTACCGACAGCAGGAAGGACGCCAGCGAGAAGTCGGGCTCGGTCAGGAGGGTGGCGAGGGACGCGCGGCCGCCGGCGGCGGACGTCCCGAGCGGCCCGCCGCGGAGCGCCGCGCGCCGCGCGAACACCTCGACGTGCCGGGCCTCGTCCGCCGCCTGGACCGCCAGGAGCTGCACGACCTCGCGGAAGTGCGGGTGGACGCGGGCGAGCAGCCGGGCCGGGACGACCAGCGCGGCCTGCTCGTTCTCCACGAGGTACGTCATCACCTGGACGACGGCCCGCTCGATGTCGGGCGGCAGGGTGAAGGCGGCGTCCCACGGGACGGCGGTCGCCGGGTCCCACTGCGCGGACGCGGCGTGCGCGTAGAGCGCGGGGGCGATCTCCGCCCAGACCACGTCGCGCTCGGCGAGGTCGAACGCCGGTTCCGGGCCGCCGGGTTCGACGAGCGCGCCTCGGGCGGCCAGGCCCCAGTGCGCGGGCGCCGCCGCGACGACGCCGTCCGGTCCCCTCGCGCCGCCCGCCCGTTCCGCGCGCGCCCAGCGGTCGGTGCCTCCCGGCACGACCCAGGCGAGCACGGGTTCCTCGCCCGCAGCGACGGTATGGCCGCGCGGGCGGCACCACGCGCGCAGGTGCGGGTCGAGCAGCGGGTCGCGGCCCCGGACGCCGAGCCGCGCGCCCGGCGGCAGGTCGCCGAGCGCCCGCTGCACGAGCAGGTGCGCGCCGCTCTCGAAGCCCAGGTCCTCGAGGTCGAGGACGGGGTCGGTCAAGGCCGGTAGCCCGGCGCGGTGATCGCGCCGGCCGCATCGTAGAACCCCTCGTCGTCCACGGCCCGTTCGAGGAGCGCGTAGCCGCTCGTCCGCGCGGGGCGCCAGGCGGTGAGCCCTTCGAGGTCGAACAGCGTCCGGACGTCGGGGTCGGACGCGTCCATCGACAGCAGCAGGTCCCGGAACCGGTCCGTCTCGGGCGTGGCGCGGGCGGCGGTCATGGTGCAGTGGTCGTAGGGACGCGTCCGGCCGATCACCCGGGTGCCGCCCGGAGGCAGCGTGCCCTCCCGCACGAACAGCAGGTGGGAGGAGTCGACCATGCACGCCGCCGCGACGTCGCCGGACATCATCGCGCGCGCCGCGGCGCGCTCGCCGCCGACGTGGTCGCCGTGCAGCCCGACCCCGACGTCGAACCGCCGGACCGCGACCTCCTCCCCCGGCCGGAGCCCGTGCTCGCGCAGCAGCGCGGACGGGAGCAGCGTGGCCTGCGGCGAGTCGATCGCGCCGGTCCCGACCGTCTCGCCCTTGAGGTCGGCGACGTCCTTGTACGGGGAGTCCTCCCGGACGACGACCACCGAGGTCAGGTCCTGGTCGGTGTCCCGCATGGCGAGCGGTTCGAGCCGTTCGCCGGCCATGCGGCGGGCGCGGACCCACGCCAGCGGCGAGTTCCACGCGACGTCGACGCGTCCGGCGGCCAGGTCGTCCACCTGCCGCTCGTAGTGGGAGTAGAGGACGAAGTCGACGTCGAGCCCCTGCCGGGCGAACCAGGCCCGGAACCCCGCCCAGATCGTGACGACCTTGGGGTCGTAGGCGACGGCGCCCATCACGAGCGTCATCCGGAGGCCCCCTCGAAGAGCGGCATGCCGAGGCTCGCCCGCCCGACGAAGTCGTGCAGGGCCTGCGTGGTCGGCGCCATGACCCGGGCCGCGAGCGAGTCGCGGAACAGCCGCTCGACGCCGCACTCCTTGCGGAACGCCGCGCCGCCGCAGAGCCGCATCGTCGCGTCCGCGACCTCGGACGCCGCCTCGGCGGCGACGGCCTTGACCTCCAGGACGCGCAGCGTCGCGTCCTCGCGCCCTCCGGCGAGCGCGGCGAGCGCGTCGCGCAGGAACGCGCGGACCTGGTCGGTGCGGATCCGCAGCTCGGCGAACCGCGCGCGCTGCATCGGCTGGTCGGCGAGGGTCTGCCCGAGATGCTCCAGCTTCGTCCGGGCCAGGTGCGCGGCGGTCTCGGCGGTGAGCGCCTCCATCAGCCCGAGCGAGAACGCCGCGCTCAGGACCAGGAAGTGGGGCAGCGCCGTCGCGAGGGCGATGTCCAGGCCCTCCCCGTCCGGCCCGAGCATGTCCTCGCGGTCGACGAGGACGCCGTCGGCCTTCACCGGGCTGGACGCGTTGCCGCGCAGCCCCAGGCCGTCGAACGCGCCGAGGACGCTCAGCCCTTCCCGGTCCCGCGGCACCAGCCAGAGCGTCATCGGCCCGTCGGCGGCGAGCGGCCGGCTCGACCAGACGTAGCTGTCCGCCTCGCCGGCCGAGGTGACCCAGCTCTTGTCGGCGTCGAGCCGCACGCGCCCGCCGTCGCCGGACACGGCGGTGCCGAGCGGCGCCCAGAAGTGGCTGCGCGAGCCCGCCTCGGAGAACGCGAGCGTGCCGAGGTGCGCGTCCCCGGCGATCGCCTCCCGGACGTCCTTCGGCCCGTGCGCCTCGATCAGCGCGGTGGCGGCGTAGTGCATGAGCAGGACCATCGCCGTGGACCCGCAGGCGCCCGCGAGCCGCTCGACGACGTGCGCGGCGGCGCCGAGCCCCTCGCCGCGCCCGCCCGCCGACTCGGCGCTGATGAGGCCGAGCAGGCCGGCGTCCGCCAGCGCGCCGACGTTCGCGCGGGGGAAGGCCCCGGCGCGGTCGACCTCGGCGGCGCGCGGGCGAATGAATTGCTCGATGACGTCCTGAATGGCGCGCGCGTAGTCGTAGGACAACCGTCCGCTCCTTTTCGCGTTGGGTTCATGGAGCGTCGGCGAAATGGCCGGAATCACCGGAGGCGCCGACGCGGCAGCGGGCCCGCCGGCGCTATTCGAAGTCGTCGGGGCTCAGATCCTCGAGCGCGCCGCCCCGCCCCTCGGGGGACGTCGGCGAGAAGCCCTCCTCCTCGTCCGGGCGCTTCCGGCGCCGGGACGCGTCGTCTCCGCCCTCCGTCCGGGAGCTTTCCGGCTCCTCGTCCCCGGCACCGCCGCCGGCCGTCGGCTCGCTCATCGTCTCCCCCGAATATCGCTGGTCAGGCCCTTCCCTTACCCGTGGCGCGCGTCACGGATTCGGTGCGGAGACCCCGGGGTAGACAAAATGCGGCACTCATGGCCACCGGTTGGTTCAAGCGAGGCTCAGGAGTTCGTTGTGCTCATCGTCACGGGAACGGCGGCCAGCGCCATCCGCAATCTGTCGTGCGGGCCGGGCCTGCCGGGCGGTGCCGGCATGCGGATCGCGCCGCTCGACGGCGACGCCTCCCTCCTCGCCGTGACGCCGGCGGAGCGCCCCGCCTCGACCGACGAGGTCGTCGAGGCGGAGGGCGCCCGCGTGTTCCTGGACTCCGCGGCGGCCGCCTACCTGCACGACAAGGTCCTCGACGTCCGCCTCGACGACCAGGGCGCGGTGTCGTTCCTCATCACCGCGCCGACCCGCTGAGGAGGGTTCAGCGCCACCAGTCGTCGAGCGGCGAGACCGGGACGGTCCGCTTGTGCTGGGTCGCGAGGTAGACCGACTCCACCTTTTCCGCCACCTCCGGGGGGACGTCGACGCCCTCCAGGTACGCGTCGATCTGGCTGTACTTCAGGCCGAGCGCCTCCTCGTCGGGCAGCGCGGGCCGGTCGTCCTCCAGGTCGGCGGTCGGCACCTTCTCCCAGGTGCTCGGCGGCGCGCCCAGCTCCCGCAGCAGCGCCGCGCCCTGCCGCTTCGTCAGGCCGGTCAGCGGGGTGACGTCCACGCCGCCGTCGCCGTACTTGGTGAAGAACCCGGTGACCGCCTCGGCGGCGTGGTCGGTGCCGACCACGAGCAGGCCCAGCTGCCCGGCGATCGCGTACTGGATCACCATGCGCTCGCGGGCCTTGATGTTGCCGCGCACGAAGTCCCGCAGCACCGGCTCGCCGTCCAGCAGCTCGCGCAGGCCCTCCGCCGCCTCTCCCGCGACGGCGTCCGCGCTGGGCCTGACGTTCACCGCGATCGACCGGTCGGGCCGGATGAACTCCAGCGCGACCCGCGCGTCGTGCTCGTCCGCCTGCACGCCGTACGGCAGCCGGACCGCGACGAACGTGGCCTCGTACCCCTCGGCCCGCAGTTCCTCTGCGGCGAGCTGGCACAGCCGCCCGACCAGAGTGCTGTCCTGCCCGCCGCTGATCCCGAGGACGTAGCCCTTGGCCGAGGTCGACCGCGCGTAGTCCTTGAGGAAGGCGACCCGCTCCCGGATCTCGTCCGCCGGAACAATGGACGCCTTGACGCCGAGCTCGTCGATTATCCGCTTCCGTAGGTTCGTCACCGGCACACTGTAGCCGCCGTTATCCGGGGCGGCTCGTCAGCTTCTCGCGTAGCCGTCGGCTTGGAGGGTGAAAAGGCGGGCGTACTCTCCCTGCAGCGCCATCAGCTCATCGTGGGTCCCGCGTTCGGTGATCCTGCCCTCGCTGAGGACGACGATGACGTCCGCGTCGCGGACCGCGCCGAGCCGGTGCGAGATGAGAACGCTGGTCCGGCCCCGGCGGTGGCGGCGCAGGGACGCGTGGACGGCGTGCTCGGCGTCCGCGTCCAGGCCCGAGCTCGGCTCGTCCAGCAGGAGCAGGTCACGGCTCTGCCGCAGGAACGCGCGGGCGAGCGCGAGGCGCTGCCACTGCCCGCCCGACAGGGCGACGCCGGAGCCCTCGTCGCGGTCGGCGAAGATCCTGCTCAGCATCGTGTCATAGCCGCGCGGCAGCGCCTCCAGGGCGTCGTGGACCCCGGCGCGGGCGGCGGCCTCCCGGATGCGGTCCGGGTCGTCGCCGGACGCCAGGTCGCCGAGCATGATGTTCTCGGCGGCGGTGAGGTCGTACTCCATGAAGTCCTGGAAGACGACGCCGATCCGCTCGCGGAGCTGCGCCGGGTCCAGGTCGCGCAGGTCCACGCCGTCCCACCGGACGGAGCCCTTGTCCGGGTCGTACAGCCGGCACAGCAGCTTCACGAGCGTGCTCTTGCCGGCGCCGTTCACCCCGACGAGCGCCACGCTGCGGCCGCACGGGATGTGCAGGTCGACCCCGCGCAGGATCCAGGGGTGGTCCTCGCTGTAGCGGAACCACACGTCGCGCAGCTCGATGCCCTGCCGCAGCGCGGGGACCGGCCGGCTGCCCGGCCGGACCGGCATGTCGGGCTCGGCCTCCACGATCGCGGTGTAGTGGCCGAACAGCAGCAGGGCGTTGTGCGCGTCCGCCCACCGGTCGACGATCGACGTCAGCGCCGCCTGGACCCCGGCGACGGCCGCGACGAACATCGTCACGTCGCCGGCCGTGATGCCGCCCGACGCGGCCGCGAGCACGGCCCACACCAGCCCGCCGCCCGCGACGAGCCCGCCGACCAGGGCGAGCAGCCCCTGGCCGCGCAGTGTCTTCAGGTCGACCCGCCGCTCGGCGGCGTTGGTGGCGCGGACCTCGTCGAGCATCCGGGCGCGGAAGAAGTCGCCGAGCCCGAACAGCCGCACCTCCTTGGCCGCCTCGGGCCTGGTCAGCAGCTCTCCGTAGAAGATCTCCCGCCGCATCCCCGGGCTGATCCGCCACATCGTGCGGGCCCGCTCCCGGCTCAGCGCGAGCTGGACGCGGACCGCGGGCAGCGCCGCCAGGAAGATCACCGCGACCAGCAGCGGGTTGATCACCAGCAGCGTGCCGACGAACCCCGCCATGGTGATGGCCGCCTGCGCGATGGTCAGGGCCCCGACGATCAGCCGGTCCGGCGCGTTCTGGCTGGACTCGTGCGCCAGCCGGAGCGTGTCCTGGAACTCCGGGTCCTCCAGGCGGCGCAGCCCGCCGTGCGCGTTGACCGCCCCGAACAGCCGGGCCGCGACGAGGGCCCGCACCGCCCGGCGCAACTGGGCCTGCGCGTAGGTGGAGGCGTGCGGCAGGACGACGACGCACAGCCCGCAGGCGGCGAGCCCCACCGCGAGGGCGGGCAGGGCGTCGTGGTTCCGGTGGGTGGTGAGCGCGTCCAGGACGCCCTTCGTCAGCCACGCCGTCGCGACCGGCGCGAGCCCGGTGAGCACGGCGAGCAGGACCGCCCCGGTGGTCGCGCCGGGGTGCGCCCGCCAGGCCAGCGCGGCGACGGCCGCGGTCCGCCGCGGCGACCCCTCCGCCCGGTTCACGTGCCCGCCGTCATCGGCAGGTCGAGCGCGCAGTGGACGCCGTCGAAGACGACGCTCGCGACGAGATGGGGCAACGATGGTCCCTCGGGGGCTGGCCGGCCGCGCCGGCGCGGAGCGCGCGCTGCGGCCGGCACGAACGGCGAATCGTCCAGGGGGCGGGCCGGCCGGCGCGGCACCCGCCGGCGCGGGGCCGACCGGTGCCGTGCGCCTGATCGCCGGGGTACGGCGCCGGCCGGGGCCGCGCCGGTTCAGCGGCAGTACGTCTTGCCGGCGTAGATGCAGCAGTGGATGCCCGTGGAGGTCCACCAGCAGGCCTCGGCGCGGGCGGTGGTCTTCGGCAGCATCCTGCTGAGAAGGCGGTCGCCGATGCGGTTGACTGCACGGATCATGGGGGATCTCCTCACGTCGAGCCGGGCCGAGCCGGCTGCGGGGTTCCGACCGGCGCACGCTGCCGAGATGATCAGCGCTCGCTGGCCCAGAAGCTAACCCCGGCGATCTGCACCGACAAGGGGCCGGCCGCCGCCCGTCCCCGTCTTGTGCACTCTGCGATCAAGGTCCGCCCGGCGTTGGTGCTTTCTGCCATGCCGCCCGCTCTTGACGCGGCGCCGGCGCGATGGTCAGACGGCGCACCACCACGCCGAGCAACCGGTCCCCCGGGTACAGGCCCCGCTGCCGCGAGTCGACGCTGTCCGGGTTGTCGCCGAGCACCGCGAGCGCCCCGTCCGGCACCGTGCCGCCCTCGCCGGCGATCCCCGGCGGCACGGGGTCCCCGGGGACGGCGGCCACGCGCTTGACGTTCCAGGTCCGTCCGTCCGGGCCCGCGGGACCCGGCAGGTACGGGCCGTCCGGGGGCGGTTCCAGCACCACGACGTCCCCGCGCCGCACCTGGTGCAGGGGCCGGCGCCGCGCCAGCACGCGGTCGCCGTCGCGCAGCGTGGGCAGCATGCTCGCGCCGTCGACCGTCACGACCACCAGGCGGGTGCGCGCCCACCCGAGCGCCACCAGCGCGCCTGCCGCGAGGCCCGCCGCCGCGAGGCCCGCGCCCCAGGAAAGCCGTCCCCGCGCATTCGACATTCGGCTCATGGCCGACCGATGGTAGCCGCCGCCGGCGGGCCGCTCACAGCAGCGGCAGGACGGTGGTCCGCTCGATCGCGGCGACGCCGCCGACGCGCACGGACGGCCCCGACGGGCCCCGCCGCGCGACGGCCGTGACGGCGGACGGCGCGCCGAGCGCGTCGCCCATGTCCACGGTGATCTCGATGTCACCGCGTCCGGCCAGGTGGGCGGCCAGGCAGGCGGTGCTGTTGGCGTTCGCGATGTCCTCGGGGACGCCGATGGACGGCGCGAACATGCGGGCGGCGCCGCGTCCGCCGTCCATGGCGTGGACGTAGGCGCCGAGCAGCCCGAGCTCATCGCACGCGGCTCGCAGCCGGTCGAGGTCGGGGGCCAGGGCCGCCAGCGCGGCCCGGTCCGCGACGGGGACCAGCAGCCGGGGCCGCCCCACCGACGCCACGCGGGGACCGTCTCCGGGCGCCGGCGGGGTGGCGCCGAGCGCGGGGAGCATCAGTTCGCATTCCTCCGCGGTCGCGTCCCGCAATTCCACCGGCCCCGGATCGAACGTGCACTCGAAACGGTCTCCGTCGCGCACGGAACCGCCCGAGAAAACGCGCTTCGATGTGCGGAGAAGAACCCGGAAGTCGTCACTGCCGGCGCGTTCGGCCAGGACGGCCAAGGCGGCCACCGTCCCGTGGCCGCACGCGGGAAGCTCGCCCTCGGCGGTGAAGAAGCGCACCGGGACGGCCGCACCGGAATGGTCGTCGCCGCCTGGCGAAAGGAAAACGGCGTGCGAGGTTCCCATCCGGACGGGAACGGCGCGGCGTTCGGCGTCGGTCATGGGCCGGTCGTCCAGGACGGCGGTCGGGCTGCCCCCGCCGCCGTCCCGCCGGCACGCGTTCACGATCGTGACGGCCTGACCGCGTGCGTCCATGATCCGGATCCTACGGCGGCCCGGCGCGGGCGACCCCGGCGCGGCTAGGACGGGCGCCGCTCCCCCGGCCCCTCGATGTACCGGGCGAGCCATGCGGGGACGCGCGGCCGGGGATACGCCTCGAGGTCGTTCTGGTAATGCTCGGGCGCCAGCAGCTGGTCGTGGGGAAAGGGACCGTCGCCGTAGTCGTAGTTCACGGTCGTCTCACCGCGATTGGTGACGGTGAGGAGCAGCCGCCACCAGGGCCCGGAGGGCATCAGCGCAACCGCGTGCCGCTGCTCGCGGACGAGCGCGGCGACCGACTCCGGCACGGGGACGACGACCGACCGGTGGTACGACGAGAACCGCAGGTACGCGATCTCGGCGGAGATGGTGAAGGCGAACTCCGCCCACAGCCACTCCCATTCGGGCGGCCCGAGGAGGGCCAGTTCCTGCACGATCGGCTCGATCAGCAGCGACGCCTCGGCGGCGACCACGTCGATGTCGTCGCCGGCCAGAGGGTCGTGGGGCAGCGGGCCGACGATCCTGATCCCGTCGGCGTCCTGCTCCTCCTCCGGCCCGTCCTCTTCGAGCCACCGCACGAAATCGGCCATGTACTCGTCGGAGCCCATTCCGTGCCCGGTGGAGCCGGTGGAGCCTGCGCGTTCCTGCGCGACGAACCGGTCAACGGCCTGCTGCGGGGGAACGGACGACGACACCTCCTCGATGCGGCCGGAGTCGCCCACCAGAAACACCGATCTGCCCACCGGCATCTCCAGGAACGCCATGGGGTCGGTCTCGTCGACCTCGACCGGGGCGCACACGCTCCACCCGGCGTCGAAGCGGTCCGCCTCCAATCCCTCGGTGGGGTAGTCCAGGCCGTGGGAGCGGATCCACTTCACCACCAAGGAAATCGCCTGCGCCTCGTCCATTCGCCGGACCTCCCGCGTGCCGTTCCACGGCACCCTACCCGCCCCGCGGGCGCCGGAGAGCGGCGAACCTCACAGTCCGGCCGCCTACCGCACGCTCCGGTGAAAGACCATTCTGAGCGGATGGACGTGCGTTTCGCCGAGGACCACGTGCGTTTCCTGCGCTATGGCTTTCGCGGCGCGTCGGTGCACCCCGCGGGAATGGTCGCGCCCGCCCGGATCCGCGACGCCGACTGGCGCGCCATCAGGCCCGAGATCCGGACCGCGTCCGGCGAGACGCTGTTCGTCCCCCGCGAGCGGAAGGCCGATCTCGAAGCGTTCTGCCGCCGCCACGGGATCGCCGAGGCGTCGCGTCCCGACACGTGGGCCGATCTGCTCGAACCGTTCCTCGACACGCGGATCGACGCCGATCAGGAACGCGCCACGATCGTCCGGCTGAACCGCGCCGGATTCACTCCGACCGAGATCACCGCCGTCCGGAAGCGGCTGGCCCCGCTCATGCTCGCCTACAACTTCGACGCCATGGTCTGGGAATGGGTCCATCTCGGCCTCTTCGACCTCCTCACCGCCGCCAACGCTCCCGTCATCGACCCCGCTCTCCAGGCCGAACTCGGCGACCGGGCGGCGTTCTACGAATGGGCGATGGCGATCGCCGACCGGCGCCCCTGACCACGGAGCACGCGGCCGCCGGCCGGACGTGGGCGCGGTTTCGCCGGTGACGGAGCCGGCGCGCGGCCGGGAAGCGCCCTGTGCTCCCGGCCGCGCGGTTCCGTCGTCCGCGATCGTCCGCGACTCGAACGGTGCGGTGCCACTCAGCGCCCGCTGCGGATGCGGGCGGCCTCCATGTGGATGCGCTCCTCGGTCGCGAGGAGGTCGGCCTCGGCCTTCGCGGTGCGCATCTGCGCGCGCATCTCGCGGAAGCTCGGGGTGCGGCGCCGCTCGGCGGCCCTGGTCCGGCGTCCCGCCCGGGCCCGTGAGAACCGCTGGAAGAGGCTCATGTCCGTCACTCCTCATCGCCACCGGCCCGGCTCGGGTGCCGGACCGTTGTCCCGCGACAACAGATGCCCTTTTCTTCCCGCTTCATTCTCCGGCTCAGGCGGCGGCCCGTGCTGAGCCGGTCGCCGCGGACCCGGCCGGGGGCGTCGCGCTCGGCGGTGCGCCGTCCCGCCCGGCGCGCGTGCGGAGGCCGGACGCGATGACGGCCGCGCCGAGCGTCGCCGCCGCGACGGGGACGACCAGCGCGACGCGCAGTCCGTCCAGTCCCCCGCCCGCGGCGACGTCGACGGCGGTGACGGCCGACAGCCCGAGCGCCGTGCCGAACTGCATGGCGGTGTAGAGCAGGCCGCCCGCCAGGCCGTGCTCGTCCTCGGCGACGCCGTCGGTGGCGGCCATGGTCAGCGGCCCGTAGGCCAGGGCGAACGACAGCCCGAGCAGGCACAGCGCCGGGAGCATGGCGACGTAGGTCCAGTCCATCCCGACGGGCAGGAACAGCGCGTAGGCGACCGCGGCGACCACGATGCCGGCGAGCAGCACGCGGGTGTTGCCGAACCGGTTCACCAGGCGCGGCGTCAGGACGGGGGCCAGGACGGTGTCCAGCCCGATCACCAGCATGGCCAGGCCCGTCTGCATCGTGCTCCAGCCGCGCAGTTCCTGGAAGTACAGGGTGGCCAGGAACTGGAAGCCCGCGAACGCGGCCAGGAACAGCAGCGCGGCCGCGTTCACGCGGACGAGCGGGGCCGTCCGCAGGAGGCCCGGGCGCACCAGCGGCGACGGGGAGCGGCGCTCGACGCGGACGAACAGCCGCAGCAGCGCCAGCGCGGCGGCGAACACGCCGGCGGTCACGAAGGGGCCGTCGCCGGCGCGCTCCAGCCGGACGACCCCGTACACCAGCAGCAGCATCGCCCCGGTCAGCGTGAACGCCCCCGCCAGGTCGAAGCCGTCCGGGGAGCGCTCGGCGCGGGCGTCGCGGACGAGGACCAGCGCCGCCACCAGGATCAGCGCCGACAGGACGACCGGGGCGAAGAACACCCAGCGCCAGCCGAGCGAGGCGAGCGCGCCGCCCGCGACGACGCCGAGCGAGAAGCCGCCCGCCGCCGTCCCCGCGTACACGCCGAGCGCCCGGGTGCGCGCCGGCCCCTCCGGGAAGGCGGACGTGACCAGCGCCAGCCCGGCGGGCGCCATGAACGCGGCCGCGACGCCCGTGACGAACCGGGCGGCCAGCAGCGTCCAGCCCTCGGTGGCGAGCCCGCCGAGCCCGGAGAAGACCAGGAAGACCGCCAGCCACAGCACGAACATCCGGCGGTGGCCCAGCAGGTCGGCGGCACGGCCGCCCAGCAGCATGAACCCGCCGTAGCCGAGCACGTAGGCGCTGACGACACCGCTGAGCATCCCGGTGGACAGGCCGAGGTCGGCCCGGATCGACGGGAGCGCCACGTTCAGCATCGCCACGTCGATCCCCTCCAGGAAGATCGCGCCGCACAGCACCAGGAGCACGCCCCAGGAGCGGCCCGCCGGGCGCCCGCCGGATCCGGTGACGGAATTGGACATCGGTGCTCGACTCCCTCTCGTCGGGAACCGCGCCCCGGGGCGGTTCCCCGAGTGCCCGCCGGTTCCCTCTTGTTACCGGCGTAATCGTCGGGCACCATCGGTGACCATGGAAGACGGCACTCTCGAGTCCCTCGGTTACTGCGGGGATACCGGCGTCGACGACGACGTCCTCCAGTGGGACCAGCGCGCGGACTGCGAGGTGCGGCAGATCCTCGACCGCATCGCCGACAAGTGGTCGCTCCAGGTGATCGCGCTGCTGGACAAGCGGAGCCTGCGCTTCACCGAGCTGCGGCGCGCGATCGACGGCGTCAGCCAGCGGATGCTGACCCGCACGCTGCGGCATCTGGAGCGCGACGGGCTGGTGAGCCGGACGGTGCGCCCGACCGTCCCGCCGCGGGTGGACTACGCGCTGACGCCGATGGGCGCGACCCTCCACAGCACCATCCGCGCCCTGGTCGTCTGGACGGAGGAGCACCAGAACGCCATCGCGGCGGCGCGCACCGCCTACGACCGGCGCGCGGCCGCCGAGCAGGAGGCCGCCGAACGCGAGGCGGCCGAACGCGACGCCCTCGCCCGCGCCGTGCTGCCGCGGCGGGACTGACCGCGTTCGGCGCGGCGGCCGTTAGGGTTGGGGCATGCGTTGACCCCTGCCCGGAAGCCGGGCGCCGCCGCCGTCTCCTTCGTGCCGATCGACATCCGAGTCCACGAAGGAGACCTTCACCATGAGCACGTCGATCCGCATCGACGTCCCCGAGGCGCTGGCCGCCTCGCACGCCAGGCACGGCGGCGCGTCCGGCCGTGCCTGGATCGCGGCGCTGCCCGACCTGGCCGCCGCCTTCCTGGACCGCTGGGAGCTGCGGCCGGACGGTCCCGGACGGCACGGCATGGCGTCCCTCGTCCTGCCGGTGACCCGCGCGGACGGCACGCCCGCCGCGCTCAAGCTCCAGCCGGTCACCGACGAGCACGCCACCGAGCCGGTCGGCCTGCGCGTGTGGAACGGCGACGGGGCGGTCCGCCTCCTCGACCACGATCCCGGCACCGGGACGATGCTGCTGGAGCGCCTCGACGAGGCCCGGCCGCTGTCGTCGGTGGCCGACGACACCGCCGCCCTGGAGATCCTGGCCGGGCTGCTGGCGCGCCTGGTCGCGGTGCCCGCCCCGGACGGTCTGCGCCGCCTGGCCGACATCGCCGCCGCCATGCTCGACGAGGTGCCGCGTGCCGTGCCCGCGCTGGCGGACCCGGCCGACCGGCGGCTGGTGCGGACCTGCGCGTCCGCCGTGGCCGAGCTGGTCGGCGAGCCCGGCGACCGGCTGCTGCACTGGGACCTGCACTACGACAACGTCCTCGCCGGGGACCGGGAGCCCTGGCTGGCCATCGACCCCAAGCCGCTCGCCGGCGATCCCGGCTTCGACCTGCTGCCCGCGCTGGACAACCGGTGGGACGAGCTGGTGGCCGCCGGTGACGTCTCACGCGCGGTGCTCCGCCGCTTCGACCTGCTGACCGAGGCCCTCGGCCTGGACCGGCGGCGGGCGGCCGGATGGACGCTCGGCCGCGTCCTGCAGAACGCGCTGTGGGACGTCGAGGACGGCGAGACGGCGCTCGACCCGGTCCAGGTCACCATCGCCACCGCCCTGCTGCGCCACCGGATGTCCGGAAGGAATGCGTGATGCCGTTCGTCGATACGCCGCTGACCGCCGCCATGAGGCGCGCGGTCCAGGACGCCTGGGGACGGCCCGTCGACGGCGAACCCGTGCGGCTGTACGGCGGGGAGGAGTCGGCCGCGTACCGCGCCGGCGACATCGTCGTACGCGTCGGTCCCGCGAGCCGCACGAACGCCGAGGCAGAGTGGTGCCACGGGATCGCCGCGCATGCCGCCGCCGGCCTGCCGGAGGCGGTCGCGCCGCTGCGCGCACGCGACGGGACGACGGTCGTCCGGGTCGAGGGCCGGCCCGTGTCGGTGTGGTCCCATGTCGCGGGCGAGTGGCCGGACGCCGACGAGCCGCAGATGCGGACGCAAGGCGCGCGCCTCCTCGCCCGGCTGCATCGCGCGCTGGCGTCCCACCGGCCGCCGCCGCGCCCCGTGCCGTCGTTCCTGGAGACCGGCCTGTACGGGGAGCCGCCGCACGATGTCCCCGCGTTGGCCGATCCGGAACTGGACCGCTGGCTCGCCGGGTTCCACCGCCGCCGCCGCGTGCGCCACCCGCTGCACGCGGACTTCTACACCGGCAACACCCTCGCCAGGGACGGCCGGCTGGTGGCGGTCCTGGACTGGGACGAGGCGTTCGTCGGAGCGCCCGAGCTGGAGGTGGCGTCCGCCGCGCTCGAATGGGCCGACGAGCACGGCGACGCGCCGGACGAGCGGCGCCGCTTCATCGCCGACTACCACGACGCCGGCGGCACCGCGGGCGAGATGGACGACGAGACGGTCGTCCAGCTGATCAGGCACCGGCTGCGGCGCGAGGCGGCCTACTTCGAGCACGCCCGGCGGCGGGGCGCCGTGCACGACGAGGACGACCTCGACTACCACGAGCGCCGCGTCAAGACCTTCTTCGCCCTCCGGCCGTAACGCCCGAGGCCGACCACCGACCACCGACCACCGAGCACAGGCGAACCGGCCGGGAGCACGACCCGCGGACGTCCTTTCCGTACTTTCGGCCGGTTCGGCGGGCGGCGCGGCTCCCTAGCGTCGTGCCCATGAACGCAGCGGATCGACCGCGGCCGGCCGGGGCCGTGCTGTCCGGCATCGGGCTGGGCCTCGTGTTCGCCCTGGGCATCGCCTTCACCACCTACATGCTCATGGACAGCTGGGGCGGGACGTCCTGGGTCCTCGACCTCGTCATCTCCGTCGCGGTGTGTGCGCGCTCGCGCTGCTGCGCGGGCGGTGGCCCCTGGGAGCGGCGGTCGCGGCGCTGATCGTCTCGGCCGCCGCGATCGCCGTGTCCGCGGCCGCCGACCTACCGCGGGAGCCGGGGCCCGTCACCGCGCTCGGTCTGGCGGTGCTCGTGGGCTCCGCGCTCCGCAGGCTGCCCGTGCCCGCGGCGGCCGCCGTCGGCGCGGGCGGGATCGCGGTGGTCGCGTCGGCCCGGATCGCCGAGCACGGCGCCGTCACCGTCCTGGCCGCCCTGATCATGATCGGCGCCCTGGTCACCGGCGCGGGCCTGCGCGTGTTCGACAAGGTGCGACCGGACCGGGAGCATCGGGCCACGGCCGCGCGGCGGCCGTACCCGTGACGAGCGCGAAGGGGAGAGCGGAGCGATGGCGAACGGCGCGGTCCGGCGGTGGTGCGGCGCGGCCGCGTTGATCGGTTCCCGCCGATGGGCCGGGGCCGCCTCAAGCGCCGGGCTCGCCGCACTGTTCGCCGCGGCCATCGCCTACCAGGCGGTCGCCCTCGCCGACAGCTGGGGCATCGCGAGCTGGCGGCTCGGCGGTCCGGCCGCGGTGGTCGTCTGCGCGCTCGCGCTGCTGCGCCGCCGGCGTCCGGCGTGGACGGCCGCGGGCGGCCTCGCCGTCGCGGCGACGGCGATCGTCGCGGCGCGCGCGGCGGGACTGCCCACCGAACCCGGCCCGGCCATGGTGCTCGGACTGGCGGTGCTGATCGGCACGGCGGTCCGGGTCCTGCCCGCCGCCAAGGCCGGCGCGGTCGCCGCCGCCGGCCTGGCCCTGGCCGTCGCCCGCCTGGCGGCCGACCCTCCGGTCAGCGCGAGCGGCGCGTCCTCGATGGCCGTGCTGTACGCCGGGGCGTGGCTGGCGGCGGTGTCGGTGGGCCGGTGGCTGCGGACGCTCGACGCCCACGCCGCGGCGACCGCCGAGCGGGTGCGCCGCGAGGAGCGCCTCGAACTCGCCCGCGAGCTGCACGACATCGTCGCCCACCACATCACGGGGATGGTGATCCAGGCCCAGGCCGCCCAGATCGTCGCCCGCAGGGACCCGGCGAACGCGGCGGAGCCGCTCGCCGGAATCGAGACCGCCGGCACCGAGGCCCTCGCCGCCATGCGCCGCGTCGTCGGCCTGCTGCGCGACACCGCCGACGCCGCGCCCGCCTCGCCCGGGCCGGAGCGGCTCGACGAGCTGGTCGAGCGGTTCAGCGCGGGCGGGCCGCGGGCGACGCTCCGGTCCTGCGGCGGCGCGGACTGGCCCCCGGAGGTGACCAGCACGGTGTACCGCATCGTCCGGGAGGCGCTGACGAACGTCCGTCGGCACGCGCCCCAGGCCGGCTCGGTCGCCGTGACCGTCGCGGAGGAGCCGGAGGGCGTCACCGTGCGGGTCGACGACGACGCCCCGCCGGGCCCGGCCCGGCCGCATCATCGTGCCGGGTACGGGCTCGTCGGCATGCGCGAGCGCGTCGAGACGCTCGGCGGCACGCTGGCCGCCGGCCCCCGGCCCGGCGGCGGCTGGTCGGTGCGCGCGGTCCTGCCCCTCCGGGAGTCCCGATGACCATCACCGTGCTGATCGCCGACGACCAGACGATGATCCGCGGCGGCCTGCGGCTCATCCTGGAGGACCAGCCCGACATCCGGGTGGTCGGCGAGGCCGCGGACGGGGCCGAGGCGGTGGAGGCGGCGCGGCGGCTGCGCCCGGACGTGTGCCTGGTCGACATCCGGATGCCGCGCCTCGACGGCATCGAGGTCACCCGCGCGCTGGCCGGGCCCGGCGTGCGCGATCCGCTGCGGGTCGTGGTGGTCACCACGTTCGACCTGGACGAGTACGTGTACGGGGCGCTGCGCGGCGGGGCGGCCGGGTTCGTGCTGAAGGACGCCGGCCCCGCGCTGCTCGTCGAGGCCGTCCGCGCGGCCGCCAACGGCGAGGCGCTCGTGTCGCCGTCGGTCACGCTGCGGCTGCTGCGGCACCTGACGGCGGGCGGCGCGCCGGGCGCGCGCACCACGGACGTCCCGCTGTCGGAGCGGCAGCTGGAGGTCGTGCGGGCCGTCGCGCGGGGCCGCACCAACCAGGAGATCGCCGCCGAGCTGTTCATCTCCCTCAGCACGGTGAAGGGCCACATCGCCGGCGTCCAGAGCAGGCTGGGGTTCCGCAACCGGATCGAGATCGCCGCGTGGGCGTGGGAGAACCGCATCGTCGAGGGCGGCTGACCGGCCGCGAACCGGCCGGCGGCGAACCGGCCGAAAGTACGGTCTCCGGCGGGGCGAACGGTGCTGCGGGCCGATGGGCGGGCGGGCGCCCGCCTCCGAGGATGAGCGGCATGCCGCACAAGCAACCGCCCCCGGTGCTCCAAGCCGAGGGCCTGACGAAGAAGTACGGCCGCCGCACGGCGCTCAGCGAGGTCGACCTGACCGTCCCGGCGGGACGCGTCATCGGCCTGGTCGGGCCGAACGGGGCCGGGAAGTCCACGCTGCTGCACCTGGCCTGCGGCCTGATCGAGCCCACGTCGGGGTCGCTGCGCGTGCTCGGATCCGCCCCGGCGGCCGGGCCGTCGCACCTGGCGCGGGTCGGGTTCGTCGCGCAGGACACCCCCGTGTACGGGTCGTTCACCGTCGCCGACCACCTGCGGATGGGCGCGAGGCTGAACCCGGGATGGGACGCCGCCCTCGCCGAGCGGCGCGTCGCCCAGGCCGGGCTGAACCCCGCCCAGCGGGCCGGCGGGCTGTCCGGCGGGCAGCGCGCGCAGCTCGCCCTCACGGTCGCCGCCGCCAAGCGCCCCGACCTGCTGATCTTCGACGAGCCGGCCGCGGCGCTGGACCCGCTGGCGCGCGCCGGGTTCCTGCGGAACCTGCTGGAGTCCGCCGCCGAACTCGGCGCCGCCGCGGTGCTGTCGTCGCACCTGCTCGGCGACATCGAGCGCGTCTGCGACCACCTGGTGGTGCTGTGCGCCTCCCGCGTGCAGGTCGCCGGGGACGTCCGGGACGTGCTGGCCGCGCACCGCCGCCTGGTCGCGCCGCGCGGCGGGCTCGCCCGGCCGCCGGCCGGAGTCGAGATCGTCCACGCCGAGAGCGCGGGCGGGCACGACACCGCGGTGGTGCGCGGCGATGCCGTCCCGCCGGAGCCGTACCGGGTCGAGCCCGTCTCGCTGGAGGACATCGTGCTCGCCTACATGACCAGGGCGTCCGCCACCACCGGGGAGGGCGCGCGATGATCTGGCTGACCTGGCGCCAGTTCCGCGTCCAAGCGCTCGTCGCCGCCGTCGCGCTGGCCGTGATCGCCGCTTACCTGGTGTACCTCGGCACCGACATCCGGGACGCCCACGACGCCTACCGGGCCCGCTGCGCGAGCAGGCCCGCCGACTGCCCGCCCGCCCTCGCGCAGTTCCGCGGCGACTACGAGAGCACGCTGCTGTTCCTCGCCGCAGGGCTCCAGCTGATCCCCGTCGTCATCGGGACGTTCTGGGGCGCGCCGCTGATCGCGCGGGAACTGGAGACGGGCACGCACCGGCTCGTGTGGAACCAGAGCGTGACCCGGCGCCGCTGGCTCGCCGTCAAGCTCGCGTTCCTCGCGCTGGCCGGCGCGGCGCTCACCGGCGCCGCCGCCGCGCTGCTCACCTGGGCGGCGCGCCCGTTCGACGAGGCGACCGAGGACCGCTTCTCCACCATCGTGTTCGGCGCCCGCGACATCGCCCCGATCGGCTACGCCGTCCTGGCGTTCACGCTCGGCACGGTCGTCGGGCTCCTCGTGCGCCGGACGCTGCCCGCGATGGCGGTCACGGGAGTCGCGTTCATCGTGCTCCAGTTCGTCTTCCCGAACATGGTGCGGCCCCACCTCCTCCCGCCCGAGAAGACCACCCTGCGGATGACCGCCCAGGCCATCAACGGGGCGCAGAACATGGGGAGCATCACCGGCGGCGCCGTCGTCCACGGCCTCGCGGTCCCCGGCTCCCCCGGCGCCTGGGTGAGCGACATCAGCCCGTTCCGCACGGCGGACGGCCGGACGCTCAGCGGCGCGAAGTTCGACGAGTGCCTGAACAGCCCGCAGCGGACCGGCGCCGGCGGGAGGTTCGGCGACACCGCCGTCTGCCTCGCCCGGATGAACCTGCACGTCGACGTCGCCTACCAGCCGAAGAGCCGCTACTGGGCGTTCCAGGGCCTGGAGACCGCCGCGTACCTCCTGCTCGCCGGAGTCCTCACGGTGTTCGGGCTCTGGCGCGTGCGGCACCGGGTGAGCTGAGGTTCAGACGAGGCTCGCGCGGGGCGCGCGCAGGCGGCCCTCGCTGTAGTCCTCCACGAGGTGGCGGACGGTCTCCATGGCGTCCTGCTTGTTGGTCCCGATGAAGCCGGTCGGGCCGCGCTTGATCCAGCCGGTGGCGTAGACGCCGGGCAGGACGGCGCCGCCCGGCTCGGCGAGGACGCGGCCGCCCGCGTTCGGGATGACCGCGCGGGCCTCGTCGAACGGGACGCCGGGGACGGCGGTGCCGCGGTAGCCGATCGAGCTGAGCACCAGGCCGGCGTCGAGCGTCTCGCGCTCGCCGGTGGGCTCGACCCGGTCGCCGGAGCCGGGGACGTAGGCGTTGCGGACCAGCTCGACGCCTTGGACGCGGTCGCCGCCGACGATCGCGAGCGGCGACGCCAGGTACCGCAGGACGATCCGCTTCCCGTTCCCCGTCGCGGGCCGTTCCGCCAGCTCGCGCAGCAGCCGGAGCTTCTGCCCGGCGGCGTGGCCGAGAGCGCCGGTGCCGGTGTCGAGGCCGGTCTCAAGGCCGGTGTCGAGGTCGGCGGAGTCGAGCACCAGGTCGATGCCCGGCAGCTGCATGAGCCCGACCAGTTCCGGGAGCGTGAAGGCCGAGTGCGCGACGCCCCGCCGGGCGACGATGACGGCCTCCTGGACCCGGCCGTCCCGCAGCGCCTCCAGGGCGCGGGGCGCGATGCTCGTGCCGGCCAAGTGCTCGGGGTCGGCGGTCAGGATGCGGGCGACGTCGAGCGCGACGTTGCCGTTGCCGACGATGACCGCCCGCTCGTGCGACAGGTCGAACCGGCGGCCGGCGTGGTCGGGATGGCCGTTGTACCAGGCGACGAACTCGGTGGCCGTCGCGGTGCCCGGCAGGTCGCGGCCCGGGACGTCCAGGCGCCGGTCCGCGGACGCCCCGACCGCGTAGACCACCGCGTGGTGCCGGTCGAGGAGGTCCTGGTGCGTCACGTCGCGGCCGACCTGGGTGCCGTAGACGATCCGGATCCCGTCCTGCGCCGCGATCCGGTCGAACAGGTCGCCGACCTGGCGGGTCCGCACGTGGTCGTGGGCGACGCCGGTGCGCGCCAGCCCGTACGGGACGGACAGCCGCTCGTACATCGTGACCCGCGCGCCGGGGACGGTGAGCAGCTCGTCCGCCGCGTACATCGCCGCCGGGCCCGTCCCCACGATCGCCACGTCGAGCGGCTCCCGGCCCGCGGGCACCGAGAGCGGCGGGACGTGCGGCGCCAGCAGCGGCCGCACCCGGCCGTCCCGGTAGAACGCCTCGTTGATCGGCGCGAACGGCTCCTGCGACTCCGGCAGCCGGTCGTGCGGGACGATCGCGCCGACCGGGCACGCGGTCACGCAGGCGCCGCAGTCGACGCAGGCGACCGGGTCGATGTAGAGCATGTCGGACGTGAGGAAGTCCGGCTCGTCCGGGGTGGGATGGATGCAGTTCACCGGGCAGGCGTACACGCAGGACGCGTCGCCGCAGCAGGACTGCGTGACCACGTGGGGCATGGCTGGGGGTGCTTCCTAACGGGTCAGGCGGCGTGGGCCCGGCGGTGCGGCTCGCCGCGGTAGCGGGACGGCTCGCCGTCGATGCCGCAGGCCTTCCACACCTTCCGGGCGGCGGGGTTCATCAGGCCGAGCTCCTCGGCGAGCATCCGGACGTCGCCGAAGTAGCCGCGCAGGATGGCCTTGGACTCCGGGCGCTGCCAGAACGCCTCGCGCATCACCTTGCGGGGGATGCCGAACTCCTTGGCGAACCGCCGCGGCGGCGCCATGATCGCGCCGGCCAGCCAGCGCATGACCAGCGGGTAGGCGATGGAGGTGACGCCCTTGCCGGCCTTGGTCTGCCGGGCCACGTGCTCGTTGAGGAAGCGGTGCGCGAACGAGATGTGCCGCGCCTCCTCGGCGATGTGGATCTCCATGGTGCGCAGCAGCGCGGGCGGGCGGGCGGCGCCGTCCCGGATGACGTCCTTCTGGAAGTGGTCGATGGGCTCCTCGCCCGCCAGGATGCCGATGAAGAAGATGACCGGCGCGTAGGCGGCCAGGTGCCAGAGCGAGGAGGTCGCCCGGTAGGGCGCCTTCATCCCGGGCACGTCCACGCCGGTGCGGTTGACCAGCTCCTGGAACATCTGGATGTGGTTGCACTCCTCCGACATCTCGTGGAGGCAGTACCGGAACTCCGGGGAGCCGTTCGGGAGCCTCATCGCGTACTGCATCATCCCGCGGATGAGGACGCTCTCGAAGACGAGGCCGACCTTCTGCATGTTCGCGGTCCGCCAGAGCCCGATCGCGATCCTCTTCTCCTCGGGCTGCGCCTTGTACCAGGGGTGCGCGCCGAGCGGGTCGCAGTCGGGCAGGATCCAGCGCGGGTCCGAGGCGTCGATGGCGAAGTCCGGGGAGTCCCAGTCGATGTCCAGGTATGGGTCGAACCGGCGGTGGACGGATCCGTTGGAGAGGGTCCGCAGGAACTCGCGGTACTCGGTCACCTGTGCCATCGGGGACCTCCTAGATCGTTTACACTTCCTATAGGAACTGTAAACAGTGGTCGCTTACCGGGTCAATGGGCGGGGACTGTGGGCCCGGCCATAGAATCGGGCCCATGCCGAGGCAGGACGGGGACATCCACGCCCGCATCCTCGACGCCGCCGCCGCGTGCCTGACCGAGGGCGGGTTCTCCTCCACCCGGCTGCTGTCGGCGATCGCGCGCCGGGCCGGGCTGTCGCGCCCGACGCTGTACAAGTACGGCGGCAGCCTCGACGAGATCAAGGACGCGCTGATCGAGCGCGAGCTCACCGCCTACCTCGCCGAGGCCGCGCCGATCATCGACGCCGCCCGCTGGGACGCCGACTACGTGTCGGACCTGCTGGCCTTCCTCGTCGGCCGGGCCCGCCGGCACCCGCTGCTGTCCGCCGCCGTCCGGGACGTCCCCGACATGGTGCTGCCGTGGTTCACGATCCGCGCGGACCTCACCGTCGCCCGCGTCACGGCCCTCGCGGCCCCGGTCGTGCAGGAGAAGATCGACCGGGGCGAGTTCCCGCCGGTCGACGTGCCGGTGCTCATCGACGTGCTGACCCGGATCGTGCTGTCGCTGGTCTTCGTGAACAGCGCCGGCGTCGACGCCGACGACCCGGAGGACCTGCGGCGCTACCTGCGCACCGTCACGGGGTTCATCTCGCTGCTGCCCGGACGCGGCGAGGGCGCGGCCCCGGCGGCGTCCGCCCGCTGACCGGCCTCCGCCGGCCGGGCCGGGCCCGCCGGACCGGGGACGTCCAGCGGCTGCGCGTCGATCACGGGCTGCGCGGCGGCCGCGACGGCGGTGGCGGCCCGGACGAACGCCGCGACGGCCGGCGAGCGGCAGTCCTGCGGCCAGACGACGGAGAACTCCGTCGGCGGCAGGTCGCCGACGGCCCGGTAGGCGATGCCGGGACGCGCGTGCCGCCGCGCGATCGACACCGGCACGAACCAGATGACGCCGCCGAGCTCCACGAGGCTGAACAGCTCCGTCAAGTCGCGGACGGGGCGCCGGCTCTCGGCGAAGGACCCCCGCGCTGCGGGCCGCCCCGGCCCGCCGTCGCCGCCGTCCGGGCCGGGCGGCAGGCCGCCGAGCTCGGCGGGCCTGCCGTCGGGCAGCACCCGGCCGGCGAAGTCGGACAGGGAAAGCGAGGAGCGGGCGGCGAGCGGGTCGGACGCCGCCAGCGCGACCAGCCGGGGCTCGGTCAGCAGCGGCTCGACGTCCAGGCCGCGGTCGTCGGTCAGCTCGGGCAGGACCGCGACGTCCGCGCGGCCGTCGCGCAGCGCGGCCTCCTGGTCGCCCCGGCCGCCGAGCACCAGCTCCACCGGGATCGCCTCGGGCTCCTGCCGGTAGGCGGCAAGGAACTGCGGCAGCAGCCCGGCGTCGAAGTCGGCCTTGAGCGCGAGCCGCAGCTCCGGCGCGGGCCGTCCGGCGTGCACGGCCCGGCGGGCGGCGGCGGTGATCGCCTCCAGCGCGGTGCGCGCGTCCCGCAGCAGCACCTCGCCAGCGGGGGTCAGCGCGACCTGGCGGGTGGTGCGCTCGAACAACCGCACGCCGAGCCCGCGTTCGAGCTCGCGGATCGCCCGGGACAGCGGCGGCTGCGCCATGCCCAGCCGCTCGGCGGCCCGCCCGAAGTTCAGCTCCTCGGCGACGGCCACGAAGTACCTGAGCTGCCGCGACTCCAGGTCATTCATATCCCCAGGGTATCAATGCGGACCGGATCGATCCTTCAGGTCCGCGGCGGCGGTGGCTTGACTGGTCGATGCCGGCGCCGTTCCGGCGCCCGCGCTCCCCTTGTCCGTGTCTGGAGACTTCAATGATCGTCATCACCACGCCCACCGGCAGGATCGGCCGCCGGGTCGTCGACGGCGCGCTCGCCGCCGGGGCACCGGTCCGCGTGATCGTTCGGGACGCGTCCCGGCTGCCCGACCGCGTGCGCGAGCGCGCCGAGGTGGTCGAAGGGTCGCACGGCGACCCCGACGTCGTGGCCAAGGCGTTCGCGGGCGCCGACGCCGTCTTCTGGCTCGCGCCGCCGGACCACCGGGCCGAGAGCCTCGACGACGTCTACTCCCGCTTCGCCGGCCCGGCCTGCGAGGCGTTCCGGAACCAGGGCGTCCAGCGGGTCGTCTGCGTCTCCGCCCTGGGCCGCGGGGTGCTCCCCGAGGCCGGCCACGTCACGGCGACGCTGAAGATGGACGACCTCATCGCGAGCACCGGCGTGCACTTCCGGGCGCTGACGCTGCCGACCTTCATGGACAACATGCTCGGCCAGGTGGAGAGCATCAAGAACGACGGCGTCTTCTACTCGGCGATCTCCGGGGACCGCAAGCTGCCGACGTGCGCCTGCCGCGACATCGCCGACGCCGCCCTGAAGCTGCTGCTCGACCCGTCGTGGACGGGGCGCGGCGACGTCCCGGTGCTCGGCCCGGAGGACCTGTCGAACGACGACCTGGCGCGGATCATGTCCGAGGTGCTCGGGCGGCCCGTCCGCCATCAGCGGATCTCCGTCGAGGCCTTCAAGGAGAGCATGCTCGCGCGCGGGGTGTCCGAGGCGAACGCCCAGGGACTGGTCGAGATGGCCGTGGCCAAGGAGAACGGCCTGGACAGTGCCGAGCCGCGCACTCCCGAGTCCACCTCGCCCACCACCTTCCGCGAGTGGTGCGAGCAGGAGCTGAAGCCGGCCGTCCTCGGCTGAGCCGCGGACGCGACGCGGGCCGGGCCCGCCGTGGGGGATGACGAGCAAGGCGATGGCTGGGAGCATCATC